>CAZOIE010000155.1:0-4714 GCA_964579905.1 uncultured Planctomycetia bacterium | reverse complement strand
CGAACATGCGATGCCCTTGGTAAAGGAATTGATCGTACGAAGCAATCTTACCGTATTGTTTGAGAAGGGTAAGGAGTATCTGCCTGAGTTTTACAGGAGAAACAGGGTGCATCTTATATGTTCTTTGCCTGGTTATGAAGAAGCAGATGTTGAGCTACAAAGAGGTAAAAAAGTTTTTGTAAAAAGCATCGAAGCGTTAAAGATGTTAAATAAAGTCGGGTATTCAATGGGCAATAGTAAATTGACCCTGGATCTTGCGTATAATCCGGTGGGTGCTCAACTTCCACCCAAGAAGGATACTTTGGAAAAAGTATACAAAATACACCTTAACAGGAAATACGCTGTGAACTTTGATAGGCTTATTACCATTACAAATGCCCCTATAAAGAAATTCAAGGATTACCTTAATTCAAACGGCGAGTACAATAAGTATCTCGGTCTTTTGAAAGAGAGCTTTAATGCTGATGTTGTTGGAAGCATTATGTGTAGAGAGTTTTTGAGCGTAGGTTATGACGGTAGGCTTTATGACTGTGATTTTAACCAGTCTCTTGGATGGGCATTAAAGGATAAAGATAGTAATTTTCTGACAATAGACAAGATTAATACCGAGGACTTGGAGGGTAAGGATATAATTGTTGGGGAACACTGCTTCTCATGTACTGCAGCTTGCGGTTCAAGCTGTAAAGGTCCGTTGGTAGACGATGTAAAATCTGCAACTAAAGAGAGCGTTAAGGAGTATTACGGGAAAAGGCTCAGAGGTTCAGATGATTTAAAGACCGATGCGTGTAGTTGCGCTGTTGATTCCGTTGTTAAGCATCATAGGCCTATTTTAGCTAAGATACATCCAGAGGTATTGAACAGGTTTTATGGATGCGGCTCTCCCTTACCGCCACTATTGGAGGGTTGTACGGTCTTAGACCTTGGGTGTGGCTCAGGAAGGGATTCTTTCCTTGCCTCAGCTTTAGCTGGAGAGAGAGGACTTGTTATAGGCGTTGACATGACGGATGAGCAGATCGATGTTGCAAGAAAACACAGAGATTACCATGCCAAGGTATTTGGATTTTCCCGGCCCAATACCGAGTTCAAAAAAGGCTACATAGAGGACCTTGAATCTATGGGCATAAAAGATAATTCAATCGATGCTGTAATCTCAAACTGCGTGATAAATCTTTCGCCAGATAAAAAGGCTGTCTTTTCCGAGATATTTCGTATATTAAAACCCGGTGGAGAGCTTTATTTTGCGGATGTATTTACCGGAAGTCGCATGAAAGATGTTTTAAAGACGGATCCTGTTCTATATGGAGAATGTCTAGGAGGTGCCCTTTATGTTGAGGATTTTCGAAGAGTCTTAAGAGAGCTAGGCTGTATGGATTATAGGGTTATATCAAAGACCAAGATGGTGCTTAATAATGAAGAGATAGAAAGAAAGGCCGGCATGATAGATTTCTATTCCATGACCATTCGTGCCTTCAAGCTGAACCTAGAGGATATCTGCGAAGATTATGGACAGGCGGTTGTATACCTTGGGACGATATCGGAATGCCCGCATGAATTTATACTTGATGATCGCCATGTTTTTAAAACAGGGAAATCAATTCCTATTTGCGGCAATACGGCCTCTATGCTCTCAGAAACTAGATATAAAAAACATTTCAAGGTAATAGGCGATAGAGACGTGCATTATGGACCATTTGCCTGTGAGTCTTCTTCCAACATTGCCTTAAGAAATTCATGTTGCTGAACCAAAGGAGAAAGAAATAAATAAAACCCCTGAAGAAATCCGCCATATGGAACACATGCATATCCAGTTAAGCTATAATCAAATCAGCGATTTGATATATGCTGGAAATAACATGTGCTGCCAGACCCATTTTGAAGAAGAGCTACTCTCAAAAGGAATTACCGCCGATATTTCGCTGGAGGCAGAAAGACTGGATAACCCTCAAGGAGTAAAATACTTTTTTTGGATGCCGTGGATTGAAGATACCGCGCCAACAGTAGAATTAATCGATCTCGCCTTAAATGTGGTAGACAGCTTACTTAATCAAAATATAAAGACATATGTTCACTGCAGAAATGGACATGGAAGGACCTCCACCTTTTTAGCCTCGTATTTTATCAGGAAGAACAAGATTGCAGCCGATGAAGCATTAAAGCTTGTATTTGAGAAACGGCCTTCTGGGCATTTAAACGATGTACAAAAGCAATTCTTGGTTGAGTACGCTAAGAGATTTAAATAATTTTAACTAAAAAACAATAGGGCTTGTTAATGAAAAAATATACCTTTGCAACAGCTATTAATTGTATGGATGGAAGAACACAGAAACCTATTATTGAATACATTAAGAAGCGATTCAAAGTTGATTATGTTGATATGATAACTGAGCCGGGTCCTGATAAAATCTTAAGTCAAAATACCAACAGATCACTTATTGCCTCAATAAAAAGACGTGTCCTGATTTCTGTAAAGAAGCACAACTCAAGAGTAATTGCAATAGTAGGGCATTATGACTGTGCAGGTAACCCTGTAGATATAAACAAACATCTTAAGCAGATAAAAAAGTCTGTCAAAACGGTTGATAGATGGAAGCTCGGGGTTTCTATTTTGGGCCTATGGGTTAATAGTAAGTTCCAAGTCAAAGAGGTAATATTAAATAAATGAAAAAACTCTACATCAGGACTTTCGGATGGATTTTTTAAGTTTTACAAGTTGCTGATCTCATTCTTTAAGATTCAATAAATAGACATCATTCCCACCGTTGACTGCACTCAGAATCAGTTTTTCCTTAAAAGGAAAGTAACCTTAAATCAAATCAAGAAAAATTGAGATGAAAATTGTTGACTTTATTATTCATTTTAATATAATAACATTCGAATATTTGAATATGATGGAGATAATTAGATGAATAAAACTTATTTCAGAGAGAAGGCAGATATTTTAAAGATGCTCGCTCACACAACTCGACTTATGATTTTAGAAGAGTTGGTTAAGGGCGTGAAATGTGTTAATGATATTGAAGAACTTCTTGAGGTAAGACAGCCCAATATCTCTCAACATCTCGCTATGCTAAGACATGGAGGGCTTGTTGATTTTTATCAAAAAGGTAAAAAAAAATGTTATTTTCTAACTAGACCAGAGATGATAAAAACTATTGTGAAAGGACTCAGGAAAAAGTAGGAGGTGATTTATGTCTTTAATAAAGATCATAAGACTTACCAATGGAATGCTTATTTTAATAGGCCTTCTCTTCTTTAAACCCTTAGCTTATTTTATGGGCATAATGATGATGTTCGCTGGATTAACAGGGATTTGTTTATTAGAGAAACTATTAAATAAGTTTGGGATACAAGGGGAGTGTAATCTAAAGTAAAGATAGTCAGAAAGGATAAAATGAGATGTTTAGAATAAAGAAAAAGATTTTAAAAGAAATGTCTTCGGATGAAATAAAAGAAACAGTTAAAGAAAAATACAGCCAAGTCGCAAAAGAGCCGTGCGCTTCATTTAACTTTCCGGTAGGGAAGACCTTTGCTTTAAACGTAGGTTATCCTAAGGAGATACTTGATAAATTACCCCTGGCTATATACGAGTCTTTTACCGGTGCCAATAATCCTCAACCTTTTGTAGAGCTAAAAGAAGGAGAGGTTGTTTTAGATGTAGGATGTGGAGCAGGATTAGACCTTTATTTCTACGCAAAAGCAGTAGGGGTTAATGGCAAAGTTTACGGCTTAGATATTTCAGAAGACATGCTCAATAAAGCAAAACAAAATCTGGAGATTGTCGGGATTAAGAATGCTGATGTCAAATACGGTCATTCTGATAGCCTTCCTTTTGAAGACAGCTTCTTTGATGTGGTAGCTTCGAATGGAATCTATAATCTCTCGCCAGATAAAGAAAGGGTCATGCGAGAGGTTTTTAGAGTTTTAAAGCCCGGTGGAAGAACAGTATTTAGTGAAATTGTTCTAAAAGATAAATTGCCTGAAGATATAAGAAAAAATATAGATGATTGGTTTAGGTGTATAGGTGGAGCTTTTCCTGAGAGAGATTTTTTAGACTTGATGGAGACAGTAGGATTTAAAAATATCGAAGTCATATCAAAAATAAGAAATGCCAGGACAGGTCATCAGCTTGCCATCTGTGCCAACATTCGTGCTTATAAGATATAAAAAGGAAAGAACAAAATAAGCTTAGCAGCATAGGCAGTCACAATACCTAAAGGTAAACTTTGCCCTTTGACTTCTCTCAGGACAAGTTTTTTGCAAGGTTGGGAAGCATTATATAGTCGTCTTCTAATCTATAATTGTTGAATACACTTTTCTCAATCCAATTGTAGAGCCTCTCTATAAGTTGCATAATCATACCTTATGAAATCAGATTTAAAAAAGTCTATATCAGGACTTTCGGATGGCCAATGGCCAATTTATAGTAAGTCGTTGCAGAGCATAGCCGAGGCGCTGGTGGGGGAATAATCTCCGGATAAACAATCTCTTATAATCTTATATAGTTAAAATATGAGATTAAGTGCGCCCGAAGGCGGTCCCTAAAAGTCCAGTCCTTTAAAATGTCCACTCGCCAGTGGACATTTACGCTTACCAGAACCCATAGATAAAAAATAGCTTGACATTCTGTCAGAAAAACTATATACTTTTTCTGACAAGAAGAGGAGCAACAAATGACACAAACCATTGATAATAAAGTAGTTAGCAGGATATATGG
>CAZOIE010000154.1:2810-4732 GCA_964579905.1 uncultured Planctomycetia bacterium | reverse complement strand
GATACATGAAAGGTGCTAAAGCGGGAAAAACAGCCGATAAAACAAGGAAGCCTGAAGTATATGATCTATTCAATACGACCACTGTTAACAACACTGAAGGCCTAGATTTCATTTCAACTGATAGATCTATTACAATCAGAATACCTAAAATATCTGATTCCAAATATGATACGGAACCTGATTTCGAAACACCCATTTGGGATGAACTCAGAGATGCTCTTTACATTTTAGGATTAAGAGAAGCTTCAAGGCTTGCTAAAATATATCCCACAATCAGAAGTGACAAGATCTCAGGTAGACTTCTTAGTATTATCAAACCTGAGCTCACAATAGCCAAAGCTATATCCGAAAAGCTTATGCATGATATTGAAGACTGGTGGGAAGAAGAAATTGAACAAAGAGATTCCAGGGATCTTGTAGATGACTGGGAATTCAGAGCATATGAGAAAATCTATGAATTTCTCATTGTGCAAAACAGAACAGACTATTTCATATTATTGGATCATATCGTACTACCGCTCCTAAATGATATGTATGATGATCCTGCGGATGTCAGGAAATTTAAGCGAAGAATGAGCACAAGATTGGGTAATTGCCTTTCCCGAAGTCCAATATTTAAAAATCGTAAGGTACAAGGTAAAACAGAATATAAGGTTAACAAAGACGCATTTATCAGCCTTCTCAAAGCTAAACGGTTGTATAAACAAATAGTCGAATACGGTTCTACTACTTCTACAACATCTACTACTTCTACAACATCTACTACATCTACTAAACAGGTAGCACTAGTAGAAGATGTAGATGTTGTAGAACCAGAAATGGATATAGAAGAAGAAAATGTTTATGATGTTCAACCCAGAGATTTTGTAGCCAAATTTAACAAGAAGACTGGTTGTCCTGTTCAAAAGTTTGTAGATGTTTATGATCAAGATTTGCTTGATAAATTGTTGAAGCAGGGTGATTTGTTTGAGAAGCCAGCTGGAGTTTTAAGAATAACATGAATCGGAGGTGATTGATATGAAAATTATTCAGTTAATGACTTGCCATGGATTGATGAAAAGACCTATATCGAATGAAGGGATGATTATGCCTATAATCAATTTTATTTAAGATGAGACGGAAAGGTGAAATATTGGGTTTGATTGTTTGTGTATTACTTTTGTTGGTACTTTTATATGGTGCATTTAGGATCTTAACAGATTTTGTGCTTTCGGAACAAGACAAGCAAGAGATGTCTGATTATTGGAAGAATCTTTGGAATGAATCCTATAACGGCAGTACATCAGAAACAAACAGCTCAATGAATTTTAGTTGGGCTATATTACTTAATGAAACGCTGAGAGGTGTAATAAATGAAAGTAATTAAAAAAATAGGTCGTGATTTGTTGGTGAAGATGAGTAAGGTTGAATATGCTATCATCTTGCAGGCTAGAGATGTAATGATGAATTTTAAGGCTTAAAGTTGGGTGAAGATGAAAGACATCTATAGAACTGATAGAAAATTTTATAGGATAAAAAAAAGATTAGGATCTTCTCTCTTTGATGCGAACAAAAATAATCAGGCCTTAATCCTTGAACATTTGAATGATCTAGAAAAAGGAGTGTATGTCAATAAAACGTCTAAGTCTGGGGGGAGAAGTTTTGGCAGGATGTGTAAGGTTGCATATGTTCTCTTGAAGTTTGATTTCTGGTTAGATCATAAACCTTTCAAAGATCTGTGTGAGGAAGAGCTTATAAAGGTCACATATGCCCTAAGAAAGGGAGATCTCAAAAAATCTGATGGAAACCCTTATGCTAACCCAGGAGATTATATAAGCGATTTTGTGGCCTTCTGGAGATGGCTGATGAGAAAAAGAAAAAAGATCAATGGGGAGATCCTGTCAGACATTTGCGAAGAGATCGACACAAAGAAAAACAACAAT
>CAZOIE010000154.1:0-2800 GCA_964579905.1 uncultured Planctomycetia bacterium | reverse complement strand
TTTTTGTATATTTAAATAATCACTATTTTCTCTTTCTCTATTTTGATTTTGAAGATCTGCAGCAAATGGCTGAACAAGAGTAGCTGCAATATAAAGCTCTGTTTTATTTCATGTTTGACACTGGAGCCAGGCCTCAAGAGATCTTGAACATTAAAAGGTCTAACATATTAAACACTGTCAATTCAGATATACTGCAGGTGACAATTCCTGATGAAGTCAGCAAGACTTTTGGCAGGACATTTAAACTGCTTTTGTCTAGCAAGATTCTTGGCAGATATATCAAATCATATAAAATTAAGCCTGATGATTACTTATTTAATTTATCCCAAGCAGCAATCAATATGAAGATGTTAAGGATCACTGCAAAAGTTAAAGAGCTGCCAAGTCTCAAGATCCTCAACAATAAAAAAAAATTGTCAATGTATGATTTCAGACATTCATCTGCCTGTTATTATGTTCCAAGATATAAGAATAGGAGTGTGTTGATGTATCGTTTCGGATGGAAGCAAGAGAAACAGATTGAATATTATACTCAGTTTCTTGGATTGAAGGATGAGATCACAGAAGAGGATCTTCTGACAAGTGATGAACAGATAGGCCTAAAGAAGGAGCTAGAGATCAAGGATAAGCAGATTCAGATTCTTCAAGAACAGTTAGCTAGTATGCAAAGACAGTTTAAAGAGAAAAGGCTAACTCTCAATAGGCTTTCTGTACGTGCTAAATCAGAAGAAGGGGGCTCGTAATACTAATTTATATACTACGTATATAAGGGGAGAGACCACCGGGCCCTTTCGGCCACCCCTTTTCACATTAGATTTGAACAAAAAACGGTTGGTGATAACATGAGCAAAGGCAATCAAGAAATCAGATTCAGAGCGGATCATAAAATACATAGTGTTCTTGATAAATTACAATCAGATCTAGGTCTGGCAAAAAAAAGTACGGGTGCTGCAATGCTAATCCATCTAGGTAATGAAAGGATTAAGGATGTCGTTGCTTATTTGGATAGCATTACACACCCCCTTTCTGATACTCAGTTTCAGGATCTATTTCTTACTCTGAAGATTAAATTATCTCAGCTTAGAGATGCCAGGAATCAGGCAAGAATTAAGCAAAAATAGGTTTGGGTGTGTCAACCGAAACCGGAAGGGTGTGGATACTTCCAGAACTTTAGCCTGTTTTGATTGATTAAGCCCCCCTATTTAATATCTTGTTATGTTATCTGTCCCTAATGTTTTTTTGATAAATTCATCTGCTTGTTCTCTACATTCCTTTTCACAAGTAGTATAGATGAGTTTCTTTTTACCTTCTGCATTAATTTTTATGATTTCAGCGAAGACTTTGTAAGAAGATGTAGCAGCTATTTCTGCTTTGAATACTCTGTTGATTAAATCCAAATTTATGAAAATAACAGCTCTACAACAAGAATATGTTCTTTAGGATTGGAGTATATGATTTTCACAATATTAAATAAGTTTATTTTTTCACTATCTATAAATTTCTTGATTGTATCGATATTTGTTTGACCTATACCATGGATATGAATGAAATTAAATCCATATTTTTTAGATATTGCAATCTTTTTTTTAATCTCTCCAGGTATGTCATCAACTTCCATGCTTTGATTAACAAAAACTGCCAACATAGAATTTTTTATTAAATCTTCATAAATATTATCGAACGGTTCTTTATCCGCATTGAACAAAGGAATTAAAAATTCTTCAAAATATTTTGCTGTACACAAGTTACATATGTTTCTTCCTCTATCACCGAATCTCATAGTGATACCCCTTTTTAAATCAGCTATGGGTTCATCATTATCAAACTTTTCTCTTACAAATAACGATGATTCGAGTGCTATGTAATCAGATTTCGGAATTATATGTTTAAAAAAAACTAAGGTACTATTATGATATTCTTTAAATTTATATAGTTCATTCAGTAAAGTGCATGATTTATCTTCAAGAAGCATTTTATCGGCTCCAACATATTGTCTAGAAAATTTTTCTATTTCAGCATATTCTTTCTTATCTAATTTAGCCACATTTATGTCGTATAATTGTTTATTCTTGTCATGGACTACAACTGCTTTATTTTCATCTCTGACAATACGGATATTTACCAGAGTAATTTTTACATTTTTTATATTAAGTTTGACTTCAATGAAGTTTTTAAGTTTGTCAAGAATAGGCGCCATTGTTATTTGGTGTCATTCACCAATTTCATCATAGAAATTATATCTTTCTTTAAGAAAATTTCAGATCCGTTTTTTATACCAGCAAATTCGCATTCCAAAACTTCAGAACCATCTAACCCTAATACTGGTTGCTCAGTTTCTGCTTCGACAACTAAATTATCATCATTGATTTTTTTTCCAAAAAAATTGAGAATATCCTTTGCAGCACTAGCATCAAAAGTTAAGTTAACATCCATTTTTCCGACCTCCCCTTGAAAGAAGCGTGCTAGTTTATATAAATCTATCCATCAACTAACTCACAGCCCTCTCTTTAATAAAGTATGTATTTATAGGTATTTAAACTTTTCCATATCTGACATAAGATTATTGTTCTTTGAGTTTTGCTACTTTTTTCTTTAGATCTTCGATATCTTCTTTTGTGAAGCGAATAATCTCCCCATTGCATGTATTTAGGAATTAATTGGTTAATTCCCCCGTTACCCAAGTCACTCTTGTGTACAATGCCCTTCGGAAGCTGTTAAGCCCTAATTTATATCAATTTTCTCACCTCCCACCCTGGGCGTTTATTCTTCTATCTATATATAATAAAAAAAAGAATTAAAT
>CAZOIE010000153.1:0-4759 GCA_964579905.1 uncultured Planctomycetia bacterium | reverse complement strand
TCACGTGGTTTTAAGTTTTTAAGAATAGTAAAAGAGCTATCCTCTTATAAGTTTGATATGGTAGTTGATCTTCAAAATAATAAAACGAGCCACCTTGTTTCATTCCTGTGCATGGCACCTTCGCGGTATGGCTTTGATAACGGCAAATTCAGCTTTCTGCTTAACCATAGGGTTAAGTTTGTTGGGCTTGGTGCTATTAGCCCTGTAGAGCACCAGGCAAAGGTCCTGGGTATCATGGGCGTTGATATTGAAGATCCCAGTCTTGAGCTTTGGCCTAAGGAATCGGATTACGAGAGCATAAAGGAGCAACTTTCAGATGAGTGGGTCTCCAAGAAACAGCCGATTGTCGGCATGAATATATCCTCCAGTGTTAAATGGCAGACGAAGAGATGGTCGCTTGAAAACTTTGTCAAGGTGTGCGACGAGCTTGCAAGATCCAATATAAGAACGGTTCTAATCGGGAGTAAACAGGATAGAGAGTTAGCCGATAGATTTATGTATATGTCCAAGGCCAAGCCCATAAATTTTGTAGGTAGAACCTCTGTTTTAGAACTAGCTGCATTGATCAAGGAGTGCAACATATTTTTGAGTGGTGATAGTGCGCCTATGCATGTTGCCGCCGGTATGAGGACGCCATTTATCGCATTATTTGGACCTACCGATCCAAAAAGACATCTTCCTCCTACTCCTGCGGACGTGGATGAAGAGGACTTTTTCTTATTAAAGAAAGACTTCAACTGTATGCCGTGTTATAAGAGAACCTGTCTTAATCCAAAGTGTATGAATGAGATTACCCCTGAAGAGGTTCTGAAGATTATTAAAAATAGGTTAGTGGCTAAAAGTAAAAATATATGAAGATTTTAATTATTACGACGCATCTTAATATTGGCGGTATTGCAAGCTATACAGATAACCTTGCAAAGACGTTAAAGGAAAAAGGGGAGGATGTATTTGTTGCTTCCTCTGGGGGAGACCTTGTTGAAAGGCTTGAGGAAGCTGGCGTTTCTCATAAAAGGGTAAACATAAAGACAAAATGCGAGGTAAATCCAAAACTTATAAGAGTTATTATTGATCTCGTAAAATTTGTCAGAGAAAACAAGATAGATATTATACATGCCCAGACGCGCGTGGCCCAGGTGGTTAGTTTTTTTATCATGAAATTTACAAAGGTTCCTTATGTTAGTACATGTCATGGTTTTTTTAAGAGAAGACTCTCAAGGTGCATCTTTCCGGCATGGGGTAGTAGGGTTATTGCTATAAGTGATGCAGTTAGAGAAAATTTGGTTAATGTATTTAAAGTCAAAAAGGAAAGGATAAAGATAGTATATAATGGAGTAGATATTTCCTACCTTGAGAAACAGTTTCCACAGAGCGAACTGGACCAGATAAAGAACGATTTTGGTTTTATTAATAAAATTGTTATAGCTACAGTAGCTAGGTTAAGCCCTGTTAAGGGCATAGGGTATCTTGTTGATGCGGCAAAGCTTTTGTTAAAGGAAAGAGATGATGTTGCATTTTTGATAATAGGAGATGGCCCAGAAAAGGATATGCTAAAGAAAAAAGTAGAAGATTATGGAATTGCCCCTAGTATCAAATTTATCGATGCCATAGTAGATACAAGATTATATCTAGGTATAACAAACATATTTGTTCTTAGCTCAGTTCAGGAAGGGCTTGGCCTTTCGCTTATTGAGGCTATGGCTTGTAATAGGCCTGTTATAGCAACAGAGGTTGGTGGTATTAATACACTGATAAAAAATGAAGAGACGGGTTTACTGGTTAAGCCTGAGAGTCCTGAGGCTTTGAAGGCTGCCATAACAAGGCTATTAGAGGATGAAGCGCTTGCCAACAGGCTAAGTGAGAGCGCAAAAGGGTATATAGTAGAAAATTTTAGTATAAGTCAAATGACAGATAAAACATTAATACTTTACAATGAGGCCAGGGAAAGATGAGCATAAAAAAACTGTTATTCTTCGCATGTACCTTATTCTTGCTAGCGGTAATAACTATTGCATTTATAGCGCCGTATAATTATGTTGTACCAATTATCATGTATCATAACGTAGATGGTAATGCAGAGGAATCCAAGCTTAGCGTATCTCCCGAGAGTTTTGAAAAGCATATGTGGTTTTTGAAGAAATTCAAATATAACGTTATAAGCCTTGAAGAGCTTATCTTGCTTATGAGGGACAAAAAACCTATTCCGTCAAAGACTATAGTCATAACATTTGATGATGGATACAAGAACAACTATACAAATGCATACCCTGCACTTAAGAAATACGGTTTGCCCGCAACGATATTTGTTATAGTTAAAGAAATTGCGAAGAGTGGTTATATGAATTGGGATGAACTTCGAGAGATGTCCGATAATAAAATCACGATAGGTTCTCACACAATGGGGCATGCCTATCTTACCTCTCTTGATGATAAGACCTTGATGGATGAACTTGTAGTTTCAAAAAAGGTACTAGAGAAACAGCTTGGCAAAGAGGTTAAAGTGATGAGCTATCCGCTTGGGGGCTTTAATAAGAAGGTACAGCGTGCTACAAAAGATGCAGGCTATATTGGTGCATGTGCTACAAACCCCGGCAAGAAACACAGAAGCGACGATATTTATGCGCTTAAGCGGGTGAGGATTTCACGTACATCCGACAGCCTGCTTGTTTTCTGGATAGAGACCTCAGGACTCTATACATGGATTAAGGAAGTTCGGGATGATGACTAAAAATATACTTCTTATGAATGTAAATTGGCTGGGAGATGTATTATTTTCAACCCCGGCTATTAAGGCTCTAAAGAGAGAGTCGGAAGGTGGGCGTATTTATGTATTGATACACCCAAGATGTCTCCAGATGCTTGAGAATAACCCTAATATTGACGAACTGATTATATATGACGAGGATGGTATTCATAAAGGTATATTCGGGAAGTTAAAATTAATTCGAGAGTTAAAAAGGAAAAATATAGAAGTTGCTTATTTGCTGCATCGATCGTTTACGCGTGCCTTAATAGCATATCTTTCGGGCATACCAAAGAGGGTAGGTTACTTTTATAAGAAAAGGTCTATTTTTCTGACAGATAATATCAAGTTAAAGGACGTAAGAAAAGTCCATAGGGCCGATTTTTATTTGGGTGTGTTGGAGGGCTCAGGAATAAAGGTAACAGAGCAGGATAAGAAGATAGAGTTTTATATTAATGATGAGGACAGGCTTGCCGTAGCTGGCATACTTAAGAAAGAGGGTATTGGTGATACCGAGGATATTATTGTCTTAAACCCAGGCGCAAACTGGCTTCCCAAGAGATGGTCAGCAGAGAATTTTGCAAGTTTAGCTGATAACCTTATAGAGCAGTATTCAAAAAGATTGATTATAAGTGGCTCCAAAAATGACCAAGGGTTGGTTGATGAGATTGCAAGTCTAATGAAAAATACCTCTATTAATTTATCTGGAAAGACAAACTTAAAACAATTAGCTGCCTTATTTGAAAAAGCCTTGCTTGTTATATCTGCTGATTCAGGCCCATTGCATTTAGCATGTGCTGTTGGGACTCAGTCTATAGGTTTATATGGCCCTACGTCTGTTACAGTAACAGGCCCTTATAATGCAGATAACGCATCGATTATCCAAAAGCTTACAGATTGCCGCCAGGTCCCCTGTTATGAGGTTAATTGCAAGGACAACAGATGCATGAAGAATATTAAGGTAAGTGATGTCTTGAGAGAGGCTGACAAGTATCTGTGATGAAAAAGCTTGAAAATATAAACAAGATACTCCTAATAACCCTAAGCAATATAGGGGATGTGGTATTAACTACTCCAGTAGTTGATGTGCTCGATAGAAATTTCCCAAATGCTGCTATAGATATTATGGTAGGTCCAAATGCAGCCGATGTGTTCGCAAAAGATAAGCGTATAAACAAGACTGTTGTGTACGATAAGTATATGAAGATAAGCAGAAAGTTTTCATTCTTATTGGCTCTTCGAGTGAGTCATTACGATTTGGTGGTTGACTTAAAAAATACACTATTTCCTTTTTTGCTGAATAGCAGATTCTCAAGTTCTCCATTTAAGAAGGCCCCTAAGGATATTGTCATGATGAGAGAGCGCCACCTTTGGAAGCTGGAATCCCTGGGTTTAGATGTAAACAATGCCAAAATCTCACTTATGCATGATGAGTCTGATAAGAACTATATAGATGACTTACTTAAGAAAAATTCCTTAGAAGTTAGTGGGAACGATAGGGTTGTTTGTCTGTGCCCTGGTGCAAAAAGCCATACAAAGAGATGGTCGAAGGATAAATTTATCCAGTTATGCGAAAGGTTAACTAGCGAACTTGGGTGTAGAATAATTTTTATAGGCGATGAAAGTGACAAAGAGATCATCAAGAATATTACCTCAAATCTAACATTAAACATATTTGATTTCTCAGGCCTTACCAGCATTCCACAGCTTGGCTATCTTATTTCAAAAACGTCATTACTTATAACCAACGATAGCGCTCCTATGCATATCGCCGGCTCAACGGATACGCCGGTAATTGCAATCTTTGGCCCTACAGATCCAGATAAGTATGGTCCATCATCTTTAGGAGGGTCCAAGGTTATGAGGAAGTCACTTGAGTGCGCGCCGTGCGAGGTAGCCCTTTGTAAATCTAATCATGAATGCATGGAGCAAATAGGTGTAGATGAGGTATTTAATGAAGCAAGGAATCTTCTAATAAAAAAATGGTGGATATAGAAAAAGTAAAAAAGATACTGA
>CAZOIE010000152.1:0-4775 GCA_964579905.1 uncultured Planctomycetia bacterium | reverse complement strand
TTAATGTTGGACATACCAACCCAAAGATAAAGCTCGGGGGCGGCAAGGTAACAGTGAATGATGTGCCTGTTTATACCGGTTTTGCCGCCGTTGATTTATACATTGGAGCAACCGCTATGCCGGATGATGATCCAAAAAACAAAGTTTACCCTGGAGATTTTAGATATGGTGGTGGCCACGTTATTGAAGATTTAGTAGCTGGTAAAGATCTAAGGTTAACCGCCAGTGCGTACGGTACCGACTGTTATCCAAGGAAAAAGCTGGATTCCTGGATAAACATTAAGGACCTGAATGAGGCGGTACTGTTTAACCCAAGGAATGCCTATCAGAACTACAACGTAGCGGTTAATCTCTCAGATAAGGTCATCTATACTTATATGGGTACATTAAAGCCAAAAATAGGTAACGCCAATTACTGTAGCGCTGGACAGCTATCCCCCTTACTAAACGACCCATATTATAAAACTATAGGTATTGGTACAAAGATTTTTTTGGGTGGCGGGGTTGGTTATGTTGTATGGCAGGGAACACAGCATAATCCCGGTGTCAAGCGTAAAGATAATGGTGTCCCACAAGCTCCAGCCGGTACATTGGCGGTAATGGGAGATTTAAAGCAGATGAAACCCGAGTGGCTATTAGGTACCACTATGCAGGGTTACGGCGTAACCCTTAGCGTTGGTATAGGGGTTCCTATTCCTATTCTTAACGAAGAGATGTGTAAGCATGCGGCGGTGAAGGACGAGGATATATACGCTCAGATAGTTGACTACAGCGAAGCGTATCCTAATGGCAAAAAGGATAGCCTTGGCGAGGTGAATTATGCGCAACTTAAGACAGGAAAGGTTAATATTAAGGATAAAGAGGTCCCGACCGGTAATCTTTCAAGCTATACCAAGGCCATAGAGATTGCCAATACTTTAAAGGAGTGGGTAGAGAAGGGAGACTTCTTCTTAAGTGAACCCGTGGCTTATTTACCAGATAATGAATCGGGTTATGCCTTTAAAGGTCTTAAAGAAAGACCGGTTGACGAAAAATAAAATTTAAGGAAGCAGAAGGCGCAGGAAATTCTACATTTTCTGCTACACAATTATCGGAGGTATATAAAGTGGTTTCAAAGAGAATTGTTCTTCATTTCCCTCATAGGTTGGTAGATAAACCAATAATATGTAAATTGGTCAAAGATTTTAATCTTGAATTCAATATATTAAAAGCCTCTGTTACCCCTGAGGAGGAGGGTCTACTAGTTTTAGAGCTACGTGGGGATAAAAAGGACTATGATACCGGCGTTAAGTATCTAAAAGAAGCTGGTGTAAGGATTCAGTTTTTATCGCAAGATATTATACGAAACGATAAAAAGTGTACCGATTGCGGTGTTTGTGTTCCTATATGTCCTACCGATGCCCTAGTTTTAGATCCTGCAACCAGAAGGGTGAATTTCAATAATGAAAAGTGTATCGCTTGTGAGCTTTGTATAAAAGCTTGCCCGGTTCGAGCGATGGAGGTACATTTTTAATTCTATAGAGATACTTAAATGTATGAAGAGAGAGCTTATCGTAATTGGGTATCCAGTCCGGATATTGCTAAATTTGAAGTAATCTCCAAAGAGACAGATCTTCTCATACAAGCAGAGACCGATCTTACTGATCAAGCTACTAAGATAGTAGAGAAACTTCGATCTCAGATAGAAGAATACATCAAGAAAGACCCCGATTTTCAAACCTCACTAAAACCCTACAAGGTAGCAGCACAGGCTCCTTTGATCGTGAAAGATATGGCTAAGTTTACATCACTTGTTGATGTTGGACCATTTGCTTCTGTTGCCGGTGCAATAGCAGAGTATACAGGAAATACCCTTCTTAAGTATTCTAAACAGATTATTGTAGAGAATGGTGGAGATATATTTATTAAAAGCTCTAAAGATAGAAGTATCGGAGTATTTGCGGGTTCCTCTTCATTTAATAAGAAAATAGCGCTTAAAATAAAGGCTGCCGATACTCCAATAGGAGTATGTACCTCTTCTGGTACAATAGGTCATTCTTTGAGCTTTGGAAGGGCTGATGCGGTAACAGTTATTTCTAAATCGACCCTATTGGCTGATGCTGCTGCTACACGAATAGGTAATATAGTTAGTGAAAAGGAGGATATTTCTAAAGCTATAAAGTTTGCGAAAACTATAAAGGGGTTAAAAGGCGTCGTTATTATTCAAGATGAAAATATGGGTGCATGGGGGGATGTAGAGATTAGCAAGATTTAACAAGAATATCATTTACTATTTTTATACTATTGGAGTATAATTATATATTGAAACTTAAATATTGGAGGTAGCTATGGAAAAACAAATTAAAGTATTTTCAACTCCCACCTGTCCTTATTGCACCATGGCGAAGCAATATCTTAAAGAGAATAATGTTAATTTTGAAGATATAGATGTTTCATCAAATACGGATGCCCAGCAGGAAATGGTGGAGAAATCCGGCCAGATGGGTGTACCTGTTATCAGCATTAATGATAAGATCATTGTTGGTTTTGATAAGGACAAGATAAATAAAGAACTAAACCTGCCATAGTTCTTTATTAAATATTACCTTCCATTTTAAACCTTTTATAATATTACTTTTATTAGTACTATTAAAATTACTATTATAGCTAAGCTTAGCTTGACAAATAGTATAAGGTATGATAGAAAAGGGTAGATAATCCCAAAATTCACAGACAAAGAGAGAACTTTATGGATAAAATCAAAGAAGCCAAAATATTTTCACTTATTCTAATACCTATGTTGGGTCAATATGTTGTAACGCTTGAGGAGATAGGGGGCATTAGGCTTGTTCCTATTTGGATAGGTGTAAACGAGGGCAACGCCATAATGCTTAAACTGCAGAATGAGCAACTTCCAAGACCCATGTCTCATGACCTTTTGGTTAATATATTGAAAAGTACTGACATAAAAGTAGAAAAAGTAGTAGTAACAGATCTTAAGGATGATACATATTATGCCACAATCTCCTTAACGAAGAATGGGCAAAAGTTTGATATTGACTCAAGGCCATCCGATGCAATGGCTATAGCCGTAAGGACTAATACTCAAATTTATATTGATGATAAAGTATTTCAGAAGTGCCCTGTTATAAAGAAGCCTATAACTGAAAAAGAGGTAGAGAAATTTAAGAGTAGTATTCAGACTCTTAAGCCAGAAGACTTTTTCAGAGGTGCAAAATAGTAATTTGATAGATCGATCCTTAAAAGAATACCCTTATTTCTTATGTAGCCTTTCTTTTCATCCGCTTTATCTATGATGAAACTTTCTGTAATAGTGCCTGTTTTTAATGAAGGTAAAACTGTAGAAAAGATTTTACAGAAATTACTTAACTTGAAAATTGCCCATGAGATAGTAATTGTTAATGATGGCTCCAATGACGATACAGCAGAAATCCTTAATAAGATAAGAGTCAATTATTCTAGCTTGGTTCGAGTTTTAAAGAATAAAAAAAATATGGGAAAGGGTAGTAGTATTAGGCGTGCGCTTGAGGTAGTAAGCGGAGATTTTATTATCATACAGGATGCAGATTTGGAATATGAGCCAGAGGATATTCTAAGAATGATTGAATTCTCGAACAAACATAACGCTCCTGTCGTGTTTGGCTCAAGGTTCTTAAGCGGTAAAAAGATTTCCTTTCATTATCTTGTGAATTATTCATTAACCTTATTTACAAATCTTTTGTTTAAATCACACTTGACGGATATGGAAACCTGTTACAAGCTTTGCAAACTTGATCTAATAAGGAATCTTAATCTTCGTTCAAAAAGGTTTGAAATCGAACCCGAAATAACTACCGGGTTACTGAAGAGGAAAATAGATATAATGGAAATTCCTATAAGTTATAGAGGTAGATCATATCATAGAGGTAAAAAGATTACTTGGGTTGATGGTTTAAGAGCTGTACATACTTTACTTAAGAGCAAATTCCTGTCAAATTAATATGAGTACGAATATTATCAAGAATAGGTTTAATTTGACAAGAGCCATTATTCGTTCAACACAGTTGCATAAAGGCGTTCCGCAGGAGATTATTGTTGAGGTAACAAATAGGTGTAACCTGCATTGTCCTATGTGCGTTAGAACGCACCGAAAAATAAATGAGAAGGATTTAACCAAAGATGAATTTTCTTTACTGCTTGATAATATTCCTGATAATACGGAAAGAGTTGCAATAGCAGGACTTGGCGAGCCTCTTTTAAATCCTAATATCATTGATATAGTTCACCATTGTACAAAAAAAGGCTTTGATAGTGTTTTGTATACTAACGCAACTTTATTAGATTTGAATATTTCTGCAGAGTTGCTTAGAGCAGGTTTAGGTAGTATTATTATATCTTTTGATGGAACTACAGATACATCATATGAATATTATAGACGAGGAGCGAATTTTGACAGGGTAAAAGCAAATATACTAAACTTTTTAAAAATTAAACAGGAATTAAATTCAAAAGTATTTGTCGAGATGCAGATGATAGTTCTAAAGCATACTTTTCCTGAAGTCAAAAAATTTCTTCATATGTGGTCTATTGACGGAGTAGATTCCATAAGAGTTAAAAATGATCATATGGGAGTTTTGAAAGAAGATTTTGACAAAAGTAGCTCCTTCTTAAAAGGGAAGAAGGGACTCTGTGCAATGCCATGGAGAGGACCTGCTACCATTAATGTACAAGGAGAACTTTATCCATGTTGCGTTGCTTCGGAATATAACGTAATGCTTGGGAATGTCTTTGAGCAT
>CAZOIE010000151.1:0-4782 GCA_964579905.1 uncultured Planctomycetia bacterium | reverse complement strand
TCTTCTGTCCAGGTTTTGTATTTCGAAGTCAAATTTAAGTATTCTGAACTCTTTTTACTTTGATTCTTCATATCATTAATTGCATCCTCGATTGACAATATGTCATAAAACTTATAATTCTTCTTTATTTCTCCAGCCTCATCTTTTCTAATTTTTGGCCAAATCAGGATTTTCCCATTCGGCTTAAAGTCTTTGTCTGAATCAGTATAGTAAAATGTATATTTTCCATAAGGTTCAGCTTTCGTTCCTAATTCACAAAAAAAGTTAAAATTGTCTTCACCGCCTAACAATAACTTCAATGAGTCAGCTGTCAGTTCTAAATGTTTAAAATTGTCAAAAGCTAAATAACACTTTGCTTCTGCGATATAATATTTGCCATTTTTTTTAAGGGTATAATCATATGTTTTTCTTAAAAATTTCCCATTTTTATCATAAATAGTCGGCCTACCTTTTGACTCAAAGCCTTTACTTAATAGCCAAACTTCTAATAATTTTTCATAAAATGGGGCAAATATTCTAGCTAAATAATTCGCTCTTTCAGGATCGCCTGATAGATTCATTCCTAAGAAAGTTTTCGTATCTTTTTCAATCATTAACTCCCCCTATTCTTTTCTGCCATATCTGACAATAACAACCATCTTCTTTTAATCTTGTGGACACTAGGTAAGTTGCTATATTTTTGCCAAGGTAGCGGAAGAGAATCTTTATAAACCTCGTTCTCTTCCTGCATGAATGGATACAAATTCGGAATATGATAGATTCCCCCTCCAAATTTCCTGCCCTTAGCAGCAGCGCGCACTAAAGGCGACACCTGACGAACAGCAGGCAAAAGATGTCGCGGATGAGCTGGTACTTGAAATAGCACCCATTTGTTCAATAATCCACATTTATCAACAGCCGCTGCCAAAGAAAGAAAGTATCCTCGTGGATTAACTAATGTAAACACCTTTGAAAAACCCATCTTCTCAACCCTACGAATTCCTTTTACAAGAGCCGCAGTTAATTCTTCTAAATATTCACAGTTGCCGGCTTTTGTAGGTTTAAACCATCGCCAATTGGGAGCTCCCCAGTCTTCTCCCTCATCATTTCGGACACGATTCATTTCTGTTTCAAAAACAATAGCGCCCTTAGAACCTTTTGGCTCAGTTTCAAGCGTTGAGCTATCGACTGCTGCAAGAGCAACCGTCCCCGTACTTCTAAGATCGCTGAGGCAAAAATCGGCTTCTCTCCATGTGTTCCACCCCTTTTTGGTGTAAACCTCTGCACGGAAATAATTGCCTATGCAAGCAGCTGCATTGCAAGGAAGAATAAGCAATATCTTTGCTTTACTAAAATCTTTTAATTGAACCCATGATTTTCTCATAACATGCTTAGAACTCGATAACTACCTGCTTATCTCTATATTTTGACTTTCCAAGAATAACTTTGTTTTCTTCAGAAATAACCTTAATTTCGCCATCGTCCCGATCTCCTAAGGCATGATTGCTCACAACAGTCATAAGGAGTCGATTGTATTTTTTGCCTTCAGGATCTAATCCTTCATCAACATCAAACCTGACAAAATAAATATCCTGGAATATCCCTGAGCCTCCACCGCCATCACCTGTTTCAACAACATGAAGTCCATTTTTTAATTGCCCCAACCACTTATAATAAAAATACTCGCCCCTACCCTCTTCTTGCCAAAAAATATACTCATTATCCTTTACTTCCACTTCTGAATCGAAATATTCATTTGTGTCGAAAGCAGCAGCAATATCAACAGATGTTGTAATTGGTTGCCATGAATCAGAAATCCAACCTGCGAATTCTTTGATTAATCCCGGATGGATAGGTTTTCCTTTAAATGTGAAGTTTTTGTTGGCTTCTTGTATGGCCTCTGCAAATTCATCTGTCTCAGGAAGCTCTACGGGTATTTCTTGCTCTTCCTTGAATATCTCTTTCTCGCTGTGGTCAGTATATTTGATATCTCCCACATCTGTAAAATATGCAGTATCGTAACCCAAAGGAGCAATCTCTTTCTTCAAATCAGGCGTAAACAAGTAATACCAATCATAAGAACCACCGTAGAACCAATACCTATGCTGAGCAGTTACAATATATCCTTCATAACTTTTCTCTCTATCATCAAAAGTTCTAGCTGATAAAACAATCTTGGTATCATTTCCCGGACCCAACATCCTAATATTTGAACCGTCTGGTTCCATTACATTCAAGGCGGCAGAAGTAACCCATCGCGCTGTTTCAAAATACACCTTATCTCCCTTTGGAGAAAACTGAATATTATCTATAGAAGCATAGGCATATCCTGAAGGATGATCAATTGCGGCTGTTGAGTTCTGATAAAGCATTTTCTCGTTTTTCCCGTCAGCGTCGATTCTACATAATTCCATTTTTAGTATGCCATCTTCTGGCTCTCTACCTTCTATTGGATAATATACTTCTCCTTTAAACTCCCCTTCAAAGGATCTTACAAAATATACCCACTTGTCATTAGGGTGAAGTTTAGGCTCTCTATCTCTGCCGCTGCTTGTTAACTGTATTTCTCCAACTTTTTCATCAAAGAAATAGATGTTCCCGGATTTCTCGAATACTTTGGCTAAATGGCTATCTTGAGCTTGTGCAGAATAACAAGCAAATAGGACTGTGCCTATTACGATAAATATCACATTCCGTTTTATCCAAAACATTTATTCCTCCGTCTCTATCTTAGGAAACCAATGTAAATTTGCAGCCTCTTTCCCTAATTTTGTTTGCGCACACGTCTTTACCAACGTTTTATAGAATTTATCCGCCGTCTCTGGATCTTTAATCTTTATATATGAGCCACCTATGCATAATGCCTTTGATTTCAATTCATTGTTATCGGGTAAAAGCATGGCGGCTTTCCACATCAAATCAGAAGCCTTATACCTGTAGTGAAATCTTTTTGCTGGTTTAGGCAACGAACTTAAGACTCTTTCTTCCTCATCTTTGCTTCCCGCGAAGAAATTTCTTTCTTTTTCTATTTCTTTTCTTTTTATCTTGGCCTGCTCAATCTTCTCATCATACCAGTCTTTATAGTATTTCTGACGCTCTTCGTTCATTATTCCAAACCTTTGCTCAGCTGTATCGTCATATGCAAATTGTCCATTAAACACAAACCAATCCGGATCCAATTCCGTACCGACAAGCTCCATGCCGTACTTACGCATAATTAAGGCCGCCTCATAATAATTCATGGCTCTTTCTTTATTAGATAATCTTTTATTCTTGGTTTTTTGTAGATAACCATATAATTTCTTCAGCTGCCCCCTGGGGCTAATATCCTCATATTGTCTCCCATGGGCATCTTTTTCATACCACCACCTTTTAAAATTTGTTGGCATATATTCAATAGCTTTATCCCAGTCTTCATTTCTGACAAGCCGTCGCGCCAGCAAATACTTCAATGCATTATGTAACAATGGAGTTTCAATATTCGCAGTATAATGCCATTCCATCTTTGCGGGTAAACTATGCGCAGAATACTGTTCTAAATACTTTTCAAGCTCTTCCGTGGTTAAGACCTTTTCAGCGATATATGCGATATCTTCCCAACAGGCACCGCCTTTAATAAGTGTATCAAATGCTGTAATATAATCTTGCCGTCTTAATTGTAAAACTCCTATCTCAGTATTTACGATTCGTGTTATTTCATCTTTATCAATTTTATAAAACATACTCCATTCCTGATTTTTCTCAAATTTTGGTATAAGTTCTCTTAAATCCTTTAGCGCATCCTCAATTTTACCTTCTCTTAATAAAAGCTTAGAATTAATCCATTTGCCTAAAGGAGAATCATCTCTCGCTAAGGTAAGCCATTTTTTTGTATTAATAAAATCACCATGATTGTAGAATATCAAGGCTATTCTGTCCGCATTGTGCAAGTCACGATTTTCTTCGATTTTATTTATTGCCTTAAGCAGCCTGGAATAAATATTCTGAGTCGGATCATCGCCTATTGTTTTGTACCAATATGTCCATGGCGATTGCGACACGGCCCATCCTATTAGAACATTTCTTGAAATATCATCTTGAATAACCGCATCAAATTGCATATCACCTAATACAAATATCTTTCGGCATAACCAATTAAGAGAGTTTACATCCAGCTGTTTCAAATAGTTATGGATGCTTGAGGTATAGTCCTTACGTTCGTATTCAGCCAACGCCTGCCAACCATAACTGTCATAGGCAAGACCCAAAGAATCCTTATGCCCTTGCGATGCGTACTCTCTAGCTTTTATAAAGTATGCGGTAGCTTCTTTCAGTTCACGCATAGATAAGTAAGTCTTACCTATCATAAAAGCTGCCCATACACTTCTGTATTGCCTTTTGTTTTCAGGAAGGCTTAATAAATTTTCCCATGTTTTTATCGCTATATCAAAATTGTTATTATGATATGCTACAGCCCCCCGTAAATAAAGAACAAACTCTTCGGGAATCTCCTTTGCAAAATTAAACCCAGGCTCAAATCTAAATGGTATCCTTGATGCCCCTCTCTCATGATGTCTAAAAGAACCCCCATACCAAACCCAAGGCTTTTCGACAGGATACCCCTTTAAGTAATGCAGGAGCTGTGAACGTGCTTGCGCGTAAGAAGCAAGGGCT
This sequence comes from uncultured Planctomycetia bacterium, assembly GCA_964579905.1. Taxonomy (GTDB): domain Bacteria; phylum Omnitrophota; class Gorgyraeia; order VGKN01; family VGKN01; genus CAZOIE01. Next base: position 150 of record CAZOIE010000151.1, on the reverse strand, counting down.
TTTTGCTTTTTTCCTTCTGATAAATTCATTCTATTTAGAGATTCTTCTAAATCTAAGACGTCTTTGTCGGCTGACCTCTCAGATACGTCGCCTTCCGCAGCTTTCTTCTTTTTATTACCTGTTATCCTTTCTAGCTCATATAGAAAATAC
>CAZOIE010000150.1:0-4789 GCA_964579905.1 uncultured Planctomycetia bacterium | reverse complement strand
AGCAACTCCACGAACACTTGGCCGCTTACCAAGCCATCTTGAACGACCAGCCTTTCCAACCGATATACCTTCATGCTCTATATTACCAACTTGACCAATAGTTGCCCTACAATTCTGATTTATCATTCTTACTTCACTAGAAGGAAGCTTTACATGAGCAAAATCACCCTCTTTTGCCATAATCTGAGCATATGCACCAGCAGAACGCACTATTTCAGCACCTTTTCCTCGTTTCAGCTCGATATTATGTATAAAGGTTCCTGGCGGTATATTTCTTAATGGTAGAGTATTACCAATCTTAGGCTCAACATTCTCGCCAGATATGACTTCATTCCCCACCTTTAGCTCTAAAGGGCATATGATATAACGCTTCTCACCATCTGCATACTCTAAAAGAGCAATCCTTGCCGAACGATTCGGATCATACTCAATAGATAAAACTTTTGCAAGCATATCATCTTTATTCCTCTTAAAATCAATTATTCTATATTTTCTTTTATGTCCACCACCTCTATGCCTAACTGTGATACGTCCATGCGAATTTCTTCCGCCAGATTTTTTAAGAGCCCTTGTTAATGGTTTATGCGGCTTATCTTTAGTGATTTCCTCAAAAGATGAACCGGTTATCCACCTTCTTGATGGGGTCGTAGGTTTGTATTCTTTTATGCCCATAGTTTTTTTAGGTTACCTCTATCTTATGTCCCTGCTTTAAAGTAACAATAGCCTTTTTCCAATCAGGGGTTTTTCCTTCTTTATATCTAAGTCTCTTATTTTTTCCTCTAACAATCATAGTATTCACGCTATCAACCTTTACCTTAAATATTCCTTCGACAGCTTTACCAATATCAATCTTATTGGCATTATTGGCTACACGAAAAATGTATTTGTTGAAAGGTTGCAACTCTGTTCCTTTTTCAGTTCTTACTATCGATTTGATTATAAGATATGGGTCTTTCATTATAAACTCGTTATTTTATTTTTTTTAATAAACTATCTAGTGATTTCTTAGTAAATATAACATAGTCATGTAGAAGTATATCTAATGCATTAACATTGTAGAATAAAACTACATTTGCAAAATTAACATTTCTAGACGCTAAAAAAAGATTCTTACTATTTTCCTCAACTACGAATAAAAATCTCTCTGTTTTCTTAATATCACCCTTCAAACCTTCCTTCTTCTTTGTTGGTTTATGTAGCTTTTTAGAAACGTTGTTAAGAATCTGTAAAAACTCTTTTGTCTTTGGGCTGCTTATAGACAACTTATCAACAACTAAGCAATGCTTCTCTTCAAATTTAGCAACCAAGGCATTCATTAGGGCCTGTTTTTTTACCTTCTTTGTAAGGTGCTGCGTATAATCTCTTGGCTGAGGACCAAATACAACTCCACCACCCTTCCATAATGGTGAACGTATGGTACCAACTCTTGCGCGTCCAGTTCCTTTTTGCCTCCAGGGTTTTGTTCCACCTCCCCTTATCTTGCCTCTTGATTTTGTTGACGCAAGACCCTTTCTTTTATTGGCTCTATACATTACCAACGTATCAGCAAGTAAGGCCTTATTTACTGGTTTTAAAAAAACTTTTTCGTCTAACTTAAACTTCTCTGTTTCTTTGCCATCTAGGCTATAAATAGAAATCTCTGACATTTTCATTACTTTTTAGCTGCCGTTTTTGCGCCTGTTCGTTTAGGCTCTGGTTTTTTTGCTACCTTAACTACTTGGACCTTCTTCTTAAGGCCTTTTCTAATTATTAAAATACCATTATCGTGCCCAGGAACAGATCCCCTTAATACAAGCAAATTATTTTCCTTATCAACCTTTACAACCTCTAAATGCTGCACCGTGGTTTTTTTCCCACCCATTCTCCCAGGTAGATGATGTCCTTTAAATACTCTTGAGGGATTGGAGCTACCACCAATTGAACCAGGCCTTCTGTGACTCATAGAACCATGACCCTTATCACCGGACTTCCAATGCCAACGTTTCACTCCACCCTGAAATCCCTTACCGATAGATATACCTGTTACATCACATAAATCCCTTACGTTAAACATCTCAACGTTTAGAGTTTGACCTACTTTGTACTCTTCAATATTATTCACCCTAAGTTCTCTTATAACAGCCTTTGGTTCAATCTTTAACTTATTAAACTTTCCAAGTACCGGCTTAGTGGTGTTCTTTGTTTTTTTCTCACCAAACCCAAGCTGAATAGCACTGTAGCCATCCTTTTCTTTAGTCTTAACCTGTAATATTGGACATGGGCCAGCTTGAATAAGTGTCACGGGTACAACCATTCCACCCTTTTCGAAAACCTGACTCATCCCAATCTTTCTTCCTAGTAAGCCTATCATCCTTTTCCCTTATCTTATTTCTACATCAACACCTGCAGGTAAATCCAATTTTTTTAGTGCATCTATTGTTTTAGCTGTAGGATTAACAATATCTAATACCCTTTTATGCGTCTTTATCTGAAACTGCTCTCTAGATTTCTTATCCACATGCGGTGAACGCAAAACGGTATAAAGCTCTCTATTTGTGGGTAGTGGAATCGGGCCAGATACTTGGGCACCAGTACGCTTCGCCGTATCTACGATCTCACTGGCTGACTTATCCAATAACCTATGATCATAGGCTCTAAGTTTAATCCTGATCTTTATCTTTTGCTTGTCCATAATTACCCTTTTACTGTATTACTTCACTTATGACACCAGCACCTACTGTTCTACCGCCTTCTCTGATAGCGAATCTAAGTTCTTTTTCCATGGCAATAGGTGTGATGAGTTCTATCTCTAAATGGACGTTATCACCTGGCATTACCATCTCTACACCTTGCGGTAAAGTTGCTACACCCGTAACGTCTGTTGTTCTAAAATAAAATTGTGGGCGATAACCGTTGAAGAATGGGGTATGGCGACCACCTTCTTCTTTTGTGAGGATATATGCTTCTGCTTTGAACTTGGTGTGGGGAGTTATTGAACCTGGTTTTGCTATAACCTGTCCACGCTCAAGATCGTTCTTTTCTATACCACGAAGTAGTAATCCTACGTTATCACCAGCCTGGCCTTCATCTAAGATCTTCCTAAACATCTCTACACCTGTTACAACGGTTTTCCTTGATTCAGGTCTGAGGCCTACTATCTCTACTTCCTCACCCTGCTTGACTATACCTCTCTCAATCCTACCTGTACCTACTGTGCCACGTCCTGTGATTGAAAACACGTCCTCAATAGCCATGATGAAGGGTTTATCTATCTCTCTCTTTGGTTCTGGCACAAAGTCATCTACTGCTTTTACCAGTTCATATATAGACTTACAGCTGGGGCAATCCTCTTTGGCACAGTTACAATTCATAGCGTTTAATGCAGAACCCTTAACTATTGGAACCTTATCCCCTGGAAATTCATATTTTGAAAGAAGCTCTCTTATTTCGAGCTCAACTAATTCTAAGAGCTCTGGATCTTCTACGGCATCAGTTTTGTTTAGAAATACCACTATGTAGGGTACTCCTACCTGCCTGGCTAATAGAATATGCTCTCTTGTTTGAGGCATAGGGCCATCAGGTGCAGATACTACCAATATGGCACCGTCCATTTGAGCTGCTCCAGTGATCATGTTCTTAATGTAATCTGCGTGTCCGGGGCAATCCACATGTGCATAATGACGCTTTTCTGTCTGGTACTCCACATGGGCTATTGCTATTGTAATACCTCTTTCTTTTTCCTCAGGTGCGTTGTCAATTGAATCAAAGGTCCTTGAGTCAGCAAAACCCTTTTTATTGAGAACTGAGGTTATAGCTGAAGTAAGCGTTGTCTTACCATGATCAACGTGACCTATGGTTCCAATGTTAACATGAGGCTTACTGCGGACAAATTTTTCCTTTGCCATCTGGTCCTCCTTAGCTTGAATTTGAAAGGTTCAAATTTATTATTTTTTCTGCTATTTGTTTCGGAACCTCTGTATAATACGAGGGTTCCATAGTATATGCACCTCTACCCTGAGTAAGAGAACGCAGAGCTGTAGCATATCCAAACATAGACGATAAGGGAACAAAGCCCTTTATCACTTTAATATTTACCTTATCATTAATAGCCTCTATTTTACAGCGTCTTGAATTCAGATCTGCTATAACATCTCCCGTATGTTCATCCGGAACTAAAACTTCAATATTCATAATAGGTTCTAGAAGTACAGGGGCAGCTTTCTTTAGGCCATCTGAAAAAGCCATTGAGGCTGCTATCTTAAAAGCAAGCTCTGAAGAATCTACTGGATGATAAGAACCATCTACCAAGGTTACTGCAATATCTGTAACTGGATATCCTGCAAGGCTACCGTTCTTACTGGACTCTAAAATTCCATCTTTAACTGAAGGGATAAACTCTCTAGGTATAGCACCACCTGTTATTCGATTTAAGAAAACAATACCAGTCCCCTTATCACCAGGCTCTACTGTAATCACAACATGTCCAAATTGTCCACGACCACCGGTCTGCTGTATAAACTTGCCGGTTGAATTGGTTTTTTTGGCTACAGTTTCTTTGTATGCAACATGTGGCTTACCAACATTTGCCTCAACCTTAAATTCCCTGAGTAATCTGTCTATAATAATTTCAAGATGTAGCTCGCCCATGCCAGAGATAATTGTCTGGGCAGTTTCTTCATTATATGCAACTCTAAAGGTGGGATCCTCCTCTTGAAGCTTATGAAGAGATAGGCCTAATCTTTCCTGATCAGCTTTTGTAATTGGCTCTATTGATTTCCAAATTACAGGCTCGGGAAAATGCATGCTTTCA
>CAZOIE010000149.1:0-4806 GCA_964579905.1 uncultured Planctomycetia bacterium | reverse complement strand
TCATGGGCGAAATATCCGTTTCGATATGCTGTGGAATATTTGTCGGAAGACACTTAACCTCCAGCTCTCTTAAGGTGTGGACCAAGATTCCATCCTCCTTTACGCCCTGAGGCTCTCCCTTCGATACCACCGGTACGTTTACGGTTATCTTCTCGGTAAGCGATATCTGATTAAAGTCTACATGTAACACATCATCGCTTACGGGGTCATATTGGACCTCTTTGATTATAGCCGTTTTATCTTCGATCTTTTTATCGCCCTTAAATTTCAGGGTCACAATTACATTCTCACCGGCTTGGGTATGAGTAAGATCGTAAAAGCTCTCCTTGCCAAATTTTACATTTAGAGTCGTCTCGCCTTTCTTGTAAACCACCCCTGGTATAAAATTTTCTTTTTTTAGTTTTTTTGCTGCCTGCGTACCTTTTTCTTCTCTCTGCAACACTTCCAATTTCACCTTTTCCATTCTTAATCACCTCGTAGTTAGACAAATAATGAACTAACAGACCTTTCTTCGTGTATTCGGCGAATCGCCTCGCCTAGAAGGCCGGCAACGGATAGAACCTTTATCTTTTTATGTCGTTTCTCTTTTGGTAAAGGTATCGTATCTGAAACCACCACTTCCTTTAGGGGGCTTTCCGCTATCCTTTTAAGCGCGGGTCCGGAAAATATTCCATGCGAGATCCCCGCGTAAACATCTTTCGCACCTGCCTTCTTTAGGGCAACGGCCGCCTCGGTTATCGAACCAGCCGTAGCAACCTGATCATCTATCAAGATAACGTTCTTGCCTTTTACCTCTCCCAGGATATTCATAACCTCTGCGTTTTGATCATCCTGCCTTCTCTTATCCACTATAGCAAGTGCGGCGTTTAGTTTTTTCGAAAAAGCGCGCGCCACCTTTATGCCACCAACATCCGGAGAGGCTATTACAAAATTCTTAAGTTTCAGTTTTTGATAATAGTCAATAAAAACGGGATTTGCATAAAGATGATCAACCGGTATGTCGAAAAATCCCTGAATTTGTCCTGCGTGCAAATCTATCGTCAGAAGTCTATTTGCTCCGGCTCCGGTAATTATATTTGCTATGAGCTTCGCGGTTATGGGAACTCTGGGTTGATCCTTTCTGTCCTGTCTTGCGTATCCATAAAAAGGTAGGACCGCTGTAAGTCTGCGAGCGGACGCCCTGCGCAAAGCATCTATCAAAATCAACAGCTCGACCAGATTATCGTTAACAGGCGGACATGTAGACTGTACTATAAATACATCCTTGCCCCGCACATCTTGATTTATCTGAACCCTAATCTCTCCCTCGGAGAATTTCGAAACCAGCGCATCGCCAAGGGAAACCTTCAGATATTTACAGATTGACTTAGCAAGAGCAGGATTGGAGTTGCCGCTGAAAATAACAAGGTTATTGTTTTTCATTTAGAATAACTCCTCGCTTTATGTTTTGAGTGGTTTTGCAGGAACGCCTGCAACAATAGATTTATCAGGAACATCTTTGCGTTTAGGTATAACAGACCCGGCGCCTGTCTTGGCACATCTACCAACCTTTACCGGGGCAACGAGTATGGTACCGCTTCCAATAAATGCTCCTTTTTTTATATGGGTCTTGCATTTGGACTTGCCGTCATAGTTTGCCGTAACCGTACCGGCTCCTATATTTACCGATGAGCCTACCGTAGTATCGCCTATGTAGCTAAAATGATTTATCTTGGATTGCTTACCAATGCGACTCCTTGTTATCTCGGCAAAGTTTCCAATCCTTGCATTATCCTCAATCACTGTACCGCTTCTAAGCCTACAGAATGGTCCGATTGAGCAATTTTTTCCTACCCTCACATCGGTCTCTATAAAAACAAACGGGAATATTATACTATCGCGGGCAATTTGTACATTGCTATCAATAAATGTGGTATTTGGGTCTATCAGAGTAACCCCTCTTGCCATAACAGCTTCTAAGATTCTCTTTTTCATCGTATCATGCGCCAGGGCCAAATCCTTCCTTGAGTTTATGCCAAGTATCTCTGAGGAATCATTTGTAAGGTATCCGCTTACTGTGTCACCGCGCGCCTTAAACTGCATCAGTGCATCTGTAAGATAATACTCTTTTTTATTCTTCCTTGATCTTGACATAAGCTTATCAATGACCGGGAATATCTTCTTTGAATCAAAACAAAAAACGCCGGAGCTTATTTCATCGATAGCCTTTTGATAGACAGAGGCATCCTTTTCTTCAACGATCTCTGAGATCTCATCATCCTCTCTTATTATGCGTCCATAACCTGTTGGATCTACGACCTTGCCGCTTAATAGGGAGCATGCGGATTTTTTCTTTAAATGAAACCTTATCAGCTTAAGCAAACTACCAGTTTTAATAAGAGGCGCATCTGCGCAAACAACCAAAATGGTTCCGTTAAACTTTGAGAGTTTCTTCTTGGTTCTAAAAAGAGCATCTGCCGTTCCTAAAAGCTTATCTTGGTAAACTATCTCAACATCAATGCCAAGTTGTGATTTTAATTTCGCAATATATTCTTTTAGGAGTTTGGATTTATACCCGATAATAATGTAGAGCTTCTTTAGGCCGGCTTTTTGTAGCGTACTTATGGTATGCCACAGAATCGGCTTACCCCAAAGCTTATGTAACACCTTAGGGGTGTTAGATTTCATGCGGGTACCCTCACCGGCGGCTAAGACGACCCCAACGATATTTTTAGGTCTACCTTTAGATGAGACTACTCCAACTAAATTTTTTACTTTCATACGATTGATTGTATCCTGATTTTGATTTGCTAGGCTACTCTTTTCTTTGACTCTTTCTTTGAGATAAGATCGGGTTTAATAGTATTCTTTGCAGAATCAAACTTTACGATACACTCACTTATATCTGATTCTGAAGGCAGTGTATACATGGCCTCTAGCATGGCATCTTCAAGTATCGCCCTAAGAGCCCTTGCACCCGTACCCTTCTTTATTGCTTTTTCGGCAACGAATTTTAGGGCCTCCTCTTCAAAGCTTATCTTAACGTTTTCCATCTCAAAAAACTTGGTATACTGTTTCACCAGCGCATTCTTAGGTTTGGTAAGCACTTCAATAAGCGCTGACTCATCCAAAGGATTAAGGGCGGACATAATAGAAAATCTTCCTACAAACTCTGGTATCATTCCGAATTTAAGAAGATCGTCCGGTTCTACCTGCGTTAGAATCTCGCCCATATTTTTGTAATCCTTCTGCAGTTTCTCATCTACAAAACCTATAACCTTCCTTCCGATTCTGCGCTGTATAATTTTATCTATATCGACGAATGTTCCGCCGCAAATAAACAATATATTAGCTGTATTAAGCTGGGTAAATTCTTGATGTGGGTGCTTTCTGCCTCCCTGAGGGGGTACATTGGCAATGGTTCCTTCTAAGATCCTAAGCAATGCCTGCTGCACACCTTCTCCTGAAACATCCCGTGTTATGGATACATTTTCAAGCGTCTTGCCTATCTTATCAACCTCATCAATATATATAATTCCACATTCTGCGCGCTGTATATCATAGTTACAGCTCTGCAGCAACCTAACCAAGACATTCTCAACATCCTCTCCTACGTAACCTGCTTCGGTTAGAGGAGTAGCGTCGCACAGGGCAAACGGAACATCCAAAATCTTGGCAAGGGTACGAGCCATCAATGTTTTGCCACATCCGGTTGGGCCAATCAAGAGTACATTTGATTTTTCAAGCTCCACATCCTGCGTGTTTATGCCAAGCTGTAATCTCTTATAGTGATTATAAACCGCTACGCAAAGTTGGCGCTTTGCCCTATCTTGACCTATCACATACTCATCAAGCCTTTTTTTAATTTCCACTGGCTTTGGTATGTTCTTTATAATAGGCTGTGACTTTTGCTTCTTCTGGGCCTGCTCTTCTTTCTGCAAGACTTCATTGCAGAATTTAACGCAGGAATCACAGATGTATACGCTGTGACCACTGAATAGCTTCTTAACCCTTTCTTTGCTTCTACCGCAAAAAGAACATTTCTCCAACATTAATTAATCCTCATAGCGCTCTTTGATAAAGAGTAAAATGGGCGCTCGCTTTTCTAGCGCCCTTATAAAACTTGTTTTTTAGTTTCTCGTTAATACACCCACGGCTACCTTTAAAACCAAAACGCTTACTTTCTATATTGTGTCCCCTTGCGGGGGCGTCTTAAGGCTGCCCGGCGAGGACTCGAACCTCGAAAGTCAGACCCAAATTCTGATGTGTTACCATTACACTACCGGGCAATGATTATTATTCTTGTTGATCTGCTTCTACTGCCTGCGTCTGCCCAGATGGTCCGCTCGCCTTTTCCTGTTCGTATGCCTCCAGCACCTTCTTCTGCAAATATTCTCTGAATTCCTGTGTAATCGGATGGGCTATATCCTTATGCTCCGACTGTCTGTTAAGCTCGCTCTCAGAATCGGTTTGTGGCTTTTGAGGTTGTGGGAGAGAGCTACCGCAGTTGTTGCAATACTTGCTGTGCATCACATTTTTATGGTTACATTTTGGGCAAGCCTCTTTAAGTCTTCTAGAAGGCATAGCAACGAACAATCCTTTGTTGCCCTCTATAACCTTAATATCTCTTACCACAAATGAATTATCAAAAGTAACTGTTGTGTAAGCTTTTAACTTACGATCCTGTACATTCTTTATGAAAATTCTGACCTCTGTAATTTCCACTTTACCCAAGCCTCCATTTGTCAATATGTCCTTGTTAGAAACATCCGCCAATCATGCTGCCTTGAAAGTTCATCAACGATTAATTTAGCCTCCTTTCTAGAT
>CAZOIE010000148.1:0-4834 GCA_964579905.1 uncultured Planctomycetia bacterium | reverse complement strand
AGCATAGCTTCAATACCCTTAACTACACTTTCCATAAACTCAATAATTCTCTGCCAATACCTCGTAAAATGACTGTGGGTGCTTGCAGGCAGGGCATTCCTTAGGTGCTTCATTTCCTTCAAGCACGTATCCACAGTTTATGCAATGCCACTTAACCGATTCTTTTTTCTTAAACACTTCATCGCTTAGCATGTTGCTAATGAATTTTCTATACCGTGCCTCATGAAACCTCTCTACCTTGGCTATCTGCTCAAAGGAGTTGGCTACATCCTGGAAACCCTCCTCCGTGGCCGCCTCGGCAAAATTCGCATAAAGGGTTGTCCATTCCATGTTCTCTCCAGCGGCGGATGCTTCAAGATTTGACTTTGTATCCTTTATCATACCTGCCGGATATGCTGCGGTAATTTCAACATCCGATCCCTCTAGATACTTGAAAAATACCTTGGCGTGTTCCTTTTCGTTCTCAGCCGTTTCTAGGAAGATGGTGGCAATCTGCTGATAGCCTTCCTTTTTGGCAACGCTAGCAAAATAGGTATACCTATTCCTTGCCTGCGACTCACCGGCAAAGGATGCCAGTAGGTTTTTTTCCGTCTTAGTTCCTCGAAGGGACTTACTCATTTTTCCATTCCTCCTTTTTTACTTTTTCTCTATCAGTTTTACAAGTAAGCTGGATATGCAATACAAAGACATGCATATAAGGCCAGCGCATATTAATATAACTCCTTGGGTTTCATCTGGCTTTGCACTTGATACAATAATCCCACAGGCAACCATAACCACGCTAAAAAACCATGGGCAGCCTTGATATACAATTTTTTCAAACTTTGTTAGGCCCATCCTCTGTGTAGTATCAGGATGGCCTACCTCCTTGGTTAGACTCATCACCATCTCCTCCTCTAAATTTCATTATTTTGATTTTATGTGGGTACTTACATATATGATTTTTCTTGTAGCTTAGATATTCAGGGCATGTGCTTACTTCTTCAAAACCTAAATTTTTCAAAAAACTCTCTCTATGGGTAACCCCATAAATTGGCTTACCCTGGTCTAGCCTTTTTGCCTCCTCAATAAGAAACGCTGTAACCTTTGTCCCGATTCCTTTGCTTCTATGGTAATAATCAACTCCCAATGAGGCAAGTTCAAAATAATCATCATGATCAAGTATCCTGGCAAATGCAACTTTTTTACCATCTTTCCTGGCAATAAAAAACTGACTGCACTCTATATTAGTACCATCCAATAGATACTTGCTCAATCTCTCTTTAATAAAGGACATATCCTGTTCTTGGGCTCTACTTATCTCAATTTGTATAGTATTATCCATATTTTAATAATCAGAAAGTGCTCCGTGATTATATAAAAGTTCCTTGATTTCTCCTGCAAGAACCTTGTAGCCCTTGTGGTTTGGATGAATCCTATCAGCCTTAAGGGAAGAATCAGAAAGAATCTCGCTTAAAACATCCTTGGCATACGGAATCGAAAAGCTATCTGCAATATCCTCATAGAGCTTGGCATCTTTTAAAATAAGCCTTGGCACCGGAACCCCCACCAGCACAACATCAATATCATACCTAAGGGCAGTTTCAACCATAGAAACAATATTCTCTCTTGCAGCCATAGTATTTCCCTTGCCCAATAAATCATTCCCGCCATGGCAAATAATTATAAGAGATGGGGCATGCATCTTTATAACACTTTCAAGCCGTTTTAGACCATCATTCGTTACCTCACCAGGCACACCCGCATTTATCACCCTTCTTTGAATAATCTCTTCCAAAACATCGGGATAGCTCTCGCCAGGGCCTGCTCCAGTCCCAAAGGTAATGCTATCTCCAAAAGCAACGATTTTATCGTTAGTTGAGAGTATTGAGAGCTTAGGCTTGCTTGAACAACCAGCTATAAAAGCTGATAGAATAAAGAAAATAGCTAAGAGCTTAATGGATAATAGAAATGCCGAAGATGCATTTCCATTTCTTTCGCTGTCTCTTTCTCTATATAAAAAGTAATTCTCTATGTTCAAAATTATGTATTTATGCCGGTCTTTCTATGTTAGGAGTATGCGATCTCATGCTGTCTAGAACATTATCGCTTCTTCTAAGCAAACCTATCCCCAGCCATATAGCGTAACCTGTTAAAAAAACGAGGACCACATGAAACCAGAAGAAAAATCTTACAATAAAGTAATCATCGGCAAAAAGAACAAGTTGCCAGTATGAAATATTTTTAACCAATGTAAATATAAGTGCAGGTACCATAAAAACTATGCTTGCAGCAAAAGCACGCTTGCTTGATTCATCAACTACCCTATTAGAGAGAACAAATGCCAAGAAAGAACAAACAGCATATATTATAAGAATAACGCTATATATGTTACCTCCCATATATATCTCATCAAGACCATATGCCTTTCCAAATCCGGTCTTGCTATAGTACAAACAGATAAAATTAGCTAGTAACCTAGAAAAGGAGTCGACAAACAGAAAGAATGTTACAACGCTAATTACTATATTTGGTACATCAAAATCTATATAATTGGTTAGGTATTCATCTATCAAGCTTCTGTCTTCATCAGAACATTCTAAAAATCTACAACCAACTCGCATCTCATCAATAATCTCGATACGATTTCTAACCTCCAGCCTTAGTTTTATCGGCCTTGATAGGGATTTTAGCTTAAATTCTATATCGAACTCATCTGGAAGATTAATTGTCTTTCCAATATGAAAGGCAAGACCCCGTGTACTGATATCGTCTACCTGAACCTTTAGCTTGCGGCCCTCTCCAAGATGAATCTCTGCGGGTATCTTTTTCCGTACACGAAATACTGCTCTTTTTGCTGTATGTGCCATAATGTAGAAAAAGTATAGGTTTTATATTAAATCACGTATATAGCTTAAAAGAAGATCTCGCTTTATGCTTTCACAGTCCGAGTTATGTAAGGTCAGCGTCGTACCTTCGGTCTCAACTAGAAACTTGCCAAAATCTTCTTCAACTATCCAGCCACTGATAATTCTACCATCCTCCAAATAAAACACATCTCTGTCTAGTAAGCGTCCAAAATCAGCTTGCAATCTTGTTTCCGGATAAAGAAGAAGATAGGTTGCTGCTGTTAGAATTACGCCAGCGATAAAACCGGCTATAAGCTTTTTCATAACGCCTGCTCCTGTTTAATACTTATCCCCGTAGGGGGCTCATCCCTCATGCGAAGCACCCGAAGTACCCGAAGGGCACGAAGCGTGGGGATAAATCAAGATATAAAACCAGAAAACAAATAGGGTCCATTGCTATTGCGGACCCTATTTATCATTTATTTTATATTTTTGTAACCTTTGTGGCTTGTTCGCCTTTAGGTCCCTGCTCGATCTCAAATTCAACTTCTTGATCTTGCTCTAAAGTCTTATAGCCATCTCCTTGTATTGCACTATAATGTACAAAGACGTCATTGCCTGACTCAAGAGTGATAAATCCATAGCCTTTTTGGTTACTGAACCACTTAATCTTACCTTTTGCCATCAACTACCTTACCTCCTTCCTCTAAAATTTATCCTGTTGACTACAGGGGTTTATAAAACCTTACTCAAAAAAACCGCGGAAAAAACTTTTTCTTCCGCGGCACACTATATTCCTAACTTATTTATCATTAAAATTAATCCTTATATACTAAATAATATATAATTTTATAAATTTGTCAACAAAATTATAAAAAATGATATGAAAATATCTATGTCTTTAATGAATTAATTGCTCTCTACCAATTCTTTAACTCTCATAAGGCGCACAAGATTGGAGCGCTCAAGCTCTGAGAGTTTCATAGTTATATACCTAATAGTGTCGGTAAGATTTGGGATGAGCACGTATTCAAGGGCATTTACTCTTCGGCGGGTTTTCTCCAGTTCCTCAGATAAAACAACAATAGTTGACTCAACCTTTGCCAACTTTATGAGTTTCGGCATTAATTGCTTAATGGCCATGACTACACCATCAAGTTTGAGGGGGGTATCTACTTGGCTATATATAAATGGATCCGGTATTGTATCTACTTCAAAATTAGGCGCTACTACATTCATAATTCTATTTTCTGTTTTTTTGATAGAAAGCTTTTCTTTCTGCGATAAAGCAATAGCTTTAAGCTTATAAGCTGGCATATCCATTTTAAGATAAATAGCCATTTCAAAAATCTTTATAAGCTCTCTTTCTACCTCTTCTCTTAAATCCTTTAATCCTTCAATAAGCTCAAGAAACCTTCTCATAAGCTCTTCCTGCTTATCCCTTAGAAGCTTATGTCCCTTTCTTGCAAGAATAAGCCTCTTACGCAGCCTCAAAAGCTCCATCCTTGTTGGATTAACATTAAGTCTCATAATAATATTTAACCCTTATAATACTTACCTAAATATTCCTGTCTTACTCTCTTTAGCTCCTGCCTTGGGAACATAGAAAGTAGCTTCCAGCCTATATCAAGCGTATCAACAATAGTTCTATCGCCGTACTCATCCTGTCTTAAGAATTCATCTTCAAATACATCGCAGAATTTAAGATAGAGTTTATCCATATCACTTAATGCCGCCTCGCCCAATATAACCGCAAGCTCCTTAGCTTCTCTTCCGCGTGCATAGCAGGCAAATAGCTGATTCAATACATCTGAGTGATCCTCTCTAGTCTTATCTTTTCCTATTCCTTTATCTTTCAACCTGGAAAGTGATGGCAAAACATCGATTGGCGGATAGATACCTTTTCTATATAAATCCCTGCTTAATATAACCTGGCCTTCGGTTATATATCCAGTCAAATCTGGGATCGGATGGGTCTTATCATCCTCCGGCATAGTAAGAACCGG
>CAZOIE010000147.1:0-4866 GCA_964579905.1 uncultured Planctomycetia bacterium | reverse complement strand
CAGGATCAAATTCCTCTGGCGCACTAAACATATCCGTTATGACAGGATTATTGGTAAGCTGCCTAAAGGTTAAAGGTGTGATAAACTCCATAGCCTCCTTAGTCATCGCAACCGATACTGAAATACCGCTCTTTGTAAGGCTGTTTGCTATCTCGCAACCTTTATAGCACGCAATAGAACCCGTTATTCCTAGTATTACATTTTTCTTCATCGATATCAGCCCTTCTTAACTTTGTATTTAACCTTACCGGCCTTGATTTCCTCGATAGCAACCTCTTGCGGCTTGTTTACCTTACACTCTACGAGTTGCGCAGCGCCTTCATTTAACTCGGCTGTGCGCTTAGCAGCCAGTATAACCAATTTATAAATACTACCGTCTGAATCGCTCAAAATTTCCTTTGTCGGAACATATGACATAAAGTTTAGCCTCCTATCCTTTTGCGCTTAGTGCGCTCTTTTTTAATAATCCGCCTAAGATCTTCGACCGCCTTGTCTAGATCTTTATTTAAAACAATATGGTTATATCGTTTCTTTTGGGACAGCTCCCACCTTGCAAGCTCAAGTCTCTTTTTTATATCTAGGGAAGAGTTGCTGTTTCGCTTCGTGAGCCGCTCTTTTAGCTCAAGCATGGATGGCGGTAGTAAAAATATTAATACTGCTTTTTTCCTTGTGGCTTTCTTTACCTTAAGCGCTCCTTTAACATCTATCGTCAGTATTGCCACTTTTCAGTGCATCTTCGACCAGCGCCTTGGGTGTACCGTAATAATTACCTAGCACGCGCTCCCACTCCAAAAAATACCCCTTCTTTATTCTGTCTCTGAATTTATCCTTTTTTAAAAAACAATAATCAACGGTTCTTTTCTCTCCTTTGCGAGGGGACCTGGTAGTAATAGAAACGGATCTTACAATATTCTTCTCTTTCTTAAGGAGATGGTTGATGGCCGTGGTCTTACCGCTTCCAGAGGGGGCAGAGATTACAAAAATCATAGCTTCCTTTTTTATGTCTTCCATAGGGTAGCGCCTCGATAAGGTGCTTCTTTTTTCATTTCTCTTTGTCTTCTTTTATCCTCTGGATAATGGTCTCGGGTTGCAGGCTAGATAGAACGACATGATCTGAATCGGTAATAAGAATGGCTCTGGTTTTCCTTCCGTTTGTAGCATCTATAAGCTTGTTCTTCCTGATAGCCTCTTCTCTTAATCTTCTAGATGGCAGGCTCTGTGAATTGAGCACCGAGACTACTCTATCAAGTGCTACAACATTATTAAATCCTAAATTTAGAAGTTTTATTCCCATAAGCTTACTCTACGTTTTGCCCCTGTTCTCTAATCTTGTCTATGCGCGATTTTACCTCAACAACCTCTTTTGATATCTTAAATAATCCTGACTTGGCACCTATTGTATTTATCTCCCTGTGTAATTCCTGGGCAATAAAATCAAGCTTTCTTCCAACCTCGCCCTCTTCTCTAAGCGCCCTTTTTAGATTGATTGTATGACTCTTGAGCCTCGCAAGCTCCTCGCTTATATCCGAGCTTCTCGTAAAAATTAAAACCTCCGACTCAACCTTTTCCCTATCGAGCCTATTGCCGCCGGTAAGTTCATTTGTTCTTTCCCTTAACCTTCTTCTAAAACGCGCCAAGGCCTGAGGCTGCGATCTTTCTATTCTCGCAATGGATCTTTCGATAGAAACTATGTGCTTCATTAAATCATCATAAAGGAATTTACCCTCTTTGCGCCTCATAGAAATAAGAGCATTAAGCGCTTTGTCGATTCCAGATTTAACAAATGGCCAAAGATTCTGGCTGCCTGGCTTAGAGGTTTTGCAGGTAACAACATTCGGAAAAGAGATAAGCTGAGATAGCGATATTTCATCTTTTAAACCCAGCGATTTTCTTAATCCCCTAATTTGCCTTAAGTACTGAGCGGCCAATTTCTTATCTACAAACACCTCCTTTGTGTCTTGTGTCTCAGATCCTGCAAGGACCAATGTAATATTAAACCTGCCTCGTTTAGTACGCTTTCTAACATGTTCCTTTATGCGCTCCTCAAGATCAAGCATGTCAAAAGGAAGCCTTTGAGATATTTCAAGGAACCTATGATTAAAGGAGCGTATCTCTATCGAAATAATACCGAACTTTCCTTTTTGCTGCGCCTTCCCAAAACCTGTCATCGAACGAACCACTATAAACTCCTTCTATTTACGCCCAGGCCTTAGCCTTGCTCTTTTCCTTGGTAACTGTCTTGGCCGGATAAAGGTCCGCTATAATCTCATCCGGAGAAAACCAAAGTTTTATCTCTCTCTCAGCGTCCTTTTCATCAGCAGAGGCATGAATTACATTCTCATATACACCCTTTGTTGTTATTCTGCCAAACTGACCCCTGATCGAAACCGGATTCGCCTCTTCGGGGTTTGTGGCTCCTGCTATCTCCCTTACCTTGGAGATTGCGTTCTCTCCCCAGTAGACCATGGCCATGACCTTTTTTCTGTCGTGATAATTGCCCATTATATAAGTGATAAGTTCATTAAAAAATGGCTTGTCGGATAGGTGTTTGTAGTGCTCCTTGGCAAGCTCCTTTGAAACCTTAACAATTTTCGCTGCTATTATCTCAAGCTTTGTCTCTGACAAGCGCGTTAGGATATTACCGGTCAGAGATTTTTTAAGACCGTCCGGCTTTATTAAAACTAGTGTTTGTTGGAGCATAAATACCCCTTTTTTAGTTTTTGATTAAGTTTTTTTTGAAATGAGCTTTGATACAAGTCTTTCCAAATCATCGAGTGAATAGTACTCAATCTGTATGTTCCCCCGCTTTGCCTTATGCTGAATCCTTACCTTGGTTCCAAGGGCCCTTTGCAATTTTTCCTCAATCTCAACCATATGAGGGTCTCTGTGCGAGTGCTTTTTCAAGTGCTTCTTAACAGAAGCCTTTCTCCCGATCATGTTTTCCAGTTCTCTTACCGATAATTTATCTTTAACGGTTTTCTTAAAAATATTTAGTCTCCGATATTCATCTTCGATAGAAAGAAGCGCTCGTGCGTGTCCCATCGAAAGCTTCCCAGCTGAAACAGCCTCCTGAATCTGTGTTGGTAGATTAAGAAGTCGCAAGGTATTCGATATGGTTGCTCTGTCTTTTGTAACAACCTGTGCAACCTTCTCGTGCGTGAAACCAAACTCATCTATCAACTTTGAGAATGCCTTTGCTTCCTCAATGTGGTTTAGGTTCTGTCGTTGCAGGTTCTCTATCAATGAAAATTCCAGCAATGCCTGTGGTTCAAGCTTTTTGACAATCGCCGGGATTTCATTGTACCCAAGTGACTTTACAGCGCGCAATCTTCTCTCGCCTGCAACAAGCTCATAGCTGTCTTCTTCCCTGGGGGTTACAACTATCGGCTGAACAACTCCCTTCTGCTTGATTGATCCCGCAAGTTCTTTTAATCTTTCGGGATTAAACTCTCCCCTTGGCTGATATCTATTGGGCCTGATCTGGTCAACGTTCAGATAGATAACCCTTTCGCTTCTCTCAGGAGCAGACTCTGGGATTAGCGCGCTTAAACCTTTTCCTAGTGATTTTCTTTGCATCGTAACTCCTTTATTTTCATATACTTATGTCAAACTTCCTGCAAGCTTAAACCCAAAACCTCCTTGGATAACTCAAGATACTTTTGTGCTCCCAATGACTCCTTATCGTACAAGAGCACAGGCTTGCCAAACCCAGGGGCCTCGCTTAATCTAATGCTTCTTGGGATAACTGTGTTGTAAACTTTTTCTTTGAAAAATTTCCTGGTTTCGCTTATAACCTCGTTTGTCAAGTTGGTTCTAAAGTCGGCCATAGTTAAAAGCACTCCTTCAATCTCAAGCGATGGGTTTAAAGAATTTTTGATAAGTTCGATTGTATTTAAAAGATGGCTCAAGCCTTCAAGTGCATAGTACTCACATTGAATAGGTATAAGAACGGTGTCTGCTGCAGCAAGCGAATTTACTGTAAGAAGACCTAATGAGGGCGGTGAGTCAATTATTATAAAATCAAATAAATCTCTAAGTTCAGCAATGGCATCCTTTAATTTTAACCTACCTCTTTCTTGTGAAACCAGTTCTACTTCTGCTCCGGTTAGGTTGCGGTGGGATGCAATAATCGAGAAGTTTTCAACCTGGGTGGGGCGTATCAACTCTTTGATATTCTTGTGGCCTAGCAAAACATCATATATGCTTTCATTAAGGCTGGACTTGTCTATACCGCAACCGCTTGTAGCATTGCCCTGCGGATCGACATCTATTAAAATGATTTTCTTGTTCGCGTTGGCTAGATAGGCAGAGAGATTTATTGCTGTGGTTGTCTTTCCAACTCCGCCTTTTTGATTACATACTGATATAACTTTTGACATATTCAAAGGATAGGATATTTTATTAAAAATAATAGCTATGTTTCACGTGGAACATTATTGTGTCTAAATAGTATAATAAGAGCAATATTATGTCAAGAAATTTTTGATCTCAAGCGCTCAAAGGCCGGCTATGTTTCACGTGGAACATCTTAGCCTTCCGATATCTTCAAGGTACACCAAAAGCAGAGATACATCGCATGGGGAAATCCCGGATATCCTGGATGCTTGGCCTAGTGATTCTGGCTTAATCTTGCTAAGCTTCTCTACGGATTCCTTTCGCAAGCCATTGATCTTTTCGTATGGGAAATCGCTTGGGATCTTTTTACTTTCAAACCTTTTAAGCCTTGCGATCTGAAGCTGCTGCCTTTTTAAATACCCTTCATATTTTATCTCAAATTCAGCGCGACTAGCCACCTCTTTATCAAGTAAAAATGGCTTTATTTCATCTCTAGTCTCTAGATCGGATAGCTTGGTCTCCGGTCTTGCA
>CAZOIE010000146.1:2172-4906 GCA_964579905.1 uncultured Planctomycetia bacterium | reverse complement strand
GTTGGATATTCTAAATAGGGTACAGGCAGGAAGCTTTAAAAAATGAAAAAGAAACTAATAACGATTCTACTAACCTTAATTGTTTTGTTAATTATAGCCTCAATTAGCGTATCGTTTCTATCTGCAAAATTTATTAAGTTTAAAATAACAGATTATGCAAAGAAAAAACTGGACATCTCACTGGAGCTTAAGGGTGCCCATTTGAGTCTTTTAAGAAGGGCTGTTGTTGCAAATGGACTGCGTGTGAAGAACCCGCCTGGATTTGAGACAGATGAAGATATCTTACGTGCAAGGAAAATAGAGGTATCTTTTAATATCCTGAGTATCTTTTTGGATAAGACGTTTATTGGCAAGATTGTATTAACTGATCCTGAGTTTTTACTTGAAAAAGATAAAGACGGTAATTTAAATTTAAAGTCGCTAATAAAAAATTCTAAAGAAAAGAACGTAGAGCTTCTAACGAAGGAGAAAAAGAAAAAATATAAGTTTTATCCTCAGCAGTTCTTAATAAAAGGAGGTAGGATCAAGTATCTCAATTCTTCTATAACCGATTCCTCCTCCTTTGGACAGAATAAGGTTGAGCTTGAGGATATATTCGCCAATATAAAAGCAACCTCTTTAATTCCAAAGGATGGCAAGATTCCGATTTTGCTTCGCATTCTTGCAAAAGTTGCCTCTGATAAAAAAGGGGTTTTGAAGGTAGATGGGGGTGGTTTTATCTCAAAAGATGATCAGACAATAAGCGTAGAGCTGAATGCGAAGGATATAGATCTTACTTATCTTAAATGTATTTTTAATGAGCGGCTTAGGAATTTGATAGGTTCAGGTATAGTGAATATCAATAGTCCTGTAGAGTATAATAGTAGAAATATTGACTCCCTTACAAGGGTTACACTTAGGGATTTTGAGTTTAATGAAGATGAAAGTGATAAGTTTTCAATAAAGGGTTTTTCAATCGCCGCATTAGTTGAGAGTTTTAAGGATAAAGACGGGGTTATTGATTTTGATTTTAGGACAAGGGGTACCATAGGGGCTCTAAGGTATTCCTTTGGCCCCTTATCTCAGAAGAAGTTGGCCGGTATGACAATAAACCTTATAAGGAATCAGATAAGATCCATAGGCCAGAAGTCAGAGGAGATCATAAAGGAAAAAAGTTCAAATACTGTTGAAAAGATAAAGCTACTTATAGATTTTAAGGATAAGGATGAAGCCTCAGAAGAAAAGGAAGCAGAATAATCTTGAGAGTTATTAAGCCATCCGATTTAAAAATAGAGTGTTATAAATCTAGTGGTCCAGGAGGACAGAGAAAGAACAAAAGAGAGACCGCAGTACGCATTACCCACACGCCTACCGGTATAACAGTTGTTTCAACATCCGAGCGCTCCCAAATAAAAAACAGGCGAAAGGCATTAGGTGCTCTTCAAGAAAGACTAAAGAAGTTTTTCAAAAAGAAGAAAAAACGAATTCCAACCAAGAAGCCCGCACCTGTTAAAGAAATGACTCTCCAAAATAAAAAAGCCAGGGGGAAAGTTAAGCGCTTAAGGAAAAAGGTAAATCAACTTGACTATGAATAAAAGGGACATTTAAATGAAGATTACAATTGAGGCAGGGGCGCTAAAGTTTCAGGCAGAGTTTAACGATACAAAGACCGCAAAGGAAATATACGATAAACTTCCTATAGAATCCAGCGCAAACACATGGGGTGATGAGATATATTTTGATACAGGGTTAAGGCTAGAAAAGGAGAACCTCACGCTTGATGTAAAGGTGGGGGATATTACCTATTGGCCAGAGGGTGGATGCCTATGTATATTCTTTGGCAGGACACCAGCAAGTGTTGATGATAACCCAAGACCTGCAAGTGGAGTTTGCGTTGTGGGGAGGGTTATTGATGTGGACATTGAGCT
The DNA here is from genome assembly GCA_964579905.1 of uncultured Planctomycetia bacterium. Lineage (GTDB taxonomy): Bacteria > Omnitrophota > Gorgyraeia > VGKN01 > VGKN01 > CAZOIE01. Next base: position 2,999 of record CAZOIE010000146.1, on the reverse strand, counting down.
TCTAAGATCTATCAATTATTCAGATGTAATTACAGTTAGTAGGGCAGATCAATAATTTTTTTATAAGTATCTTGCCAAACCATCTGTTTAATAATATAATTAACCTATGTCTAAGACTAGTATTAAGATAAAGAGCTCAACACCGAAGAGTAAAGTTTCTATATCGGAACAGATAGAGGCGCTGTCAAAGATAAGCAAGGCTATAACCTCAGATTTGTACCTGGAGGACGTGCTTAAGCTAATTGTTACGGTTACAGCAGAAGTTATGGGTTCAAAAATATGTTCTTTGATGCTTTTAGATGAAAAGACCAAAGAGCTTAAAATAAGAGCGACCCAATCGATAAGCGAGGAATATAATGAAAAACCTCCGCTTAAGGTCGGAGAGGGAGTAGCCGGTAAGGTTGCAAGGGAGAATAAGCCTATTAAGATATATGATGTTACAAAGGAGAACGAGTACAAATACAAGAATATCGCACAGAAGGAAGGGCTAAAATCTCTATTGTGCGTTCCACTTGAGGTTAAGGGTAAGGCAATTGGTGTTATAAACCTATATACCTCAAAGCCGCACCGCTTCAGCAAGAATGAGATAAACGTTTTAAATTCTGTAGCAAGCCAGGCTGCGATATTAATAGACCATACGCAGATTATGGTTGAATCGAAGATTATAAAGGAAGAGCTTGAGACGCGCAAGTATGTAGAGCGAGCTAAAGGAATCCTTATGAAGCAAGAGGAGTTATCGGAAGAGGGAGCATTTAAGAAAATTCAGAAGTTTGCTATGGATAATAGAAAATCTATGAGGGAGGTTGCAGAGGCAATTATATTGTCAT
>CAZOIE010000146.1:0-2162 GCA_964579905.1 uncultured Planctomycetia bacterium | reverse complement strand
GAAATAATCAAGAATATGAACACATAAAATGGCAATGGGAATAAAAAGAAACATGGAAGGGATGTAGTTCCGATGCTCGAAAATAAGTTCTAAAGGAATGAACGACCCTTCTATCATATGATTTAAAAAAAAGAGAGTAAGTGAATAAAAGCATAATAATCTATGGCTAACAAAATTGCAGCATACAGGAAAAGCCTTTTTCGCCAAGCATGGGGCGAGAAAGGCTTTTTGTCTTATATTATTCTAATGTTTAAAAATGTGCTTAAGTAAGATGAGGGTTTTAAAGAACTATGAGGCTGCTTGATATACATCTAAAGACTACAAAGAATAAATTAGTAAGCTTTATTAAAAGGGAAGTTAAAAAAGCCGGTTTCAAAAAAGCAATACTGGGTTTATCAGGAGGAGTTGATTCTTCATGCGTTGCTTTTTTGGCCAAAGAAGCTTTGGGTAAAAAAAATGTAATGGCAGTGCTTATGCCATATAAGACAAGTAACCCTGACTCACTAAAAGATGCAAACTTGGTTATAAAAAAGCTAGACTTAAGTAAGAAATTGGTAAATATAACAAAACAGATCGATATATACTTTAAAAGTTTTCCAAGGGCATCAAGGATCAGACGGGGGAACAAAATGGCAAGAGAAAGGATGTCTGTATTGTACGATCTCTCCGCAAAATATAAGGCACTTGTAATGGGAACGAGCAATAAAACTGAGCTTCTGCTTGGGTACGGTACGATATACGGTGATGTAGCTTGTGCGATAAATCCAATAGGCAGCCTTTATAAAACTCAAGTAAAGAGTCTTTCAAAGTATCTTGGTGTTCCGGATAAGATAATAGCAAAACCTCCCAGTGCAGATTTGTGGATTGGTCAGAGAGATGAGGAGGAACTTGGGCTTAGCTATGAAGAGGTCGATAGATTTCTATATCTTATGATGGACAAGCGAAAGAGCAAGAAAGAGCTTATTAAGTTGGGATATACAAGAGATTACATAAATAAGGTAATAGAAAAGATACAGAGCTCTGCCTATAAAGGTAGGCTTCCTTTAATTGCGAGGCTGTAAAAGGAGGTAGTAATGTCGAAGTTAAGAAAAATTGCCCTGGTGGTGCTACTGGTATTGGTACTATTTCCTGTTTCTGGTTATTCGGAGGTTAAACTTAAGACAGGCCAGTATCTACGTCTTAGGCATGAATACTGGAGAAATCTCTTTGATCTTGAAACCGATACAAAGGATAACCGAAACTTTTTCAGAATAAAGGCCTCATTGTGGGGTAAATTAAGTTTTACAGATGATATAAGCTTATTTACCAAGCTGACCGACGAATTTAGAAGTTATATGTATTTCAGACAGGCAAATGGTAAGAAACGCCCAAGCTTTGATATTAATGAGGTGGTTTTTGATAATTTGTATCTAGATGTTAAGAATTTCTTGGATATGCCCTTGGATCTTCGCATAGGAAGGCAGGATTTTCTCTTTACACATGGAGAGGGCTTTCTGATTATGGATGGAACCTCTCTTGATGGTTCAAGAACTTTTTATTTTAATGCAGCAAAGGCTACCTGGAATGTGGATGAGGCAAGCAGCCTTGATCTTATTTACTTAAATAACCACAGGGAAGATGATATATTAGAGGTTTTTAATGAATTATCCCCTCATCAGCAGTTGAATTATACAGATGAAGAGGCGTTTATGGTCTATTATAAGGGTAAGCCCAAAGACGACCTAAATTTTGAAGGCTACTATATCTTTAAGGAAGAGGATGAGGGAGGCCCAAGGATGCAGGCTCAGAAAACAGAGCTTAATACCGTTGGTTCCTTTGTCAAATACAACTTCGATCCATGGGCTATAAAGGGTCAAGCTGCGTATCAGTTCGGGGATTATGGTGTTAATGATCGGGAAGGGTTTGGCGGATATGTGTTTTTAGACAGGAATTTCAAGAATAGCAAGTGGTCTCCAAGTCTAAGGGGTGGTTTTGTGTATCTTTCAGGTGATGATACCGGTACCGCCGAGAATGAGGCATGGGATCCTTTGTTCTCGCGTTGGCCCTGGATGTCGGAATTATACTGCCTTACCTATAATGGTGAATCGGGCTTGGCCTACTGGACCAATCTTCAGATGTGGAGGACAAAGCTTACATTAAAACCAACTGAAAAGTCAAAGCTT
>CAZOIE010000145.1:0-4928 GCA_964579905.1 uncultured Planctomycetia bacterium | reverse complement strand
AGTGCAATTTCAAAAATAGCAAAGAATTCACTGATAATGATGCTATGTGAGATTGTAAATAAAGCCCTAACTCTCATATTAACTATCGCCATCGCAAGATACTTGGGGGATAGCGGATTTGGATCATACTCATTTGTTATCGCAATGACGATGCTATTTCAGGTGTTTGCTGATTTCGGGTTAGACGGACTAACAATCAGAGAAATAGCAAAGAAACCCGAAAAAACTGACCTATACCTTAAAAATATCCTATTTCTGAAACTCTGCCTGGGCTTGATCAGCCTAATCACATTAGGAATTATAATAAACTTCATGCAGAAACCTATAAGTGTTATTTACAGCGTCTATGTTGCTGGGCTTTCAATTTTGTTTTACTCTCTTGCAAATACCTTCAGCTCGACATTTAACGCACACGATAGGTTAGACTTAAAGGCATTTCTCTTGAGTTCTTCAAAGGTTGTGGTGCTCTCGCTTAGCATAATTGCAATCCTATTGAAAGAGAAGATGATAGTTTTCTTTGTAATACTTCTAATAGCAGAAATTATTAGAACCCTTATGGGCTGGGGGATCTATCGTAAGAAATTCTCTAAACTAAAAGCGAAGGTCAGCCCAGAACTATGCAAATCCTTATTCATCACCTCTGCACCATTTGCCCTTATTGCCATTATCAGCTTAATATACTTCAAAATTGATATTGTAATGCTTTCTCTAATGAAAAACGATCAGGTAGTCGGATGGTACAGCGCTGCCTATACGCTTCTGGCTGCTTTAATGTTTATTGCCAGTGCCTACAATTTGGCAATCTTTCCATCATTATCAAGATATGCCGACTCATCAAAAAAATTGTTAAGATTTGGCTGGGAAAAATCGGTCAAATACTTGTTTATGGTAAGTATGCCTATCGCCGTTGGTGTCACCATACTATCCGGAAGGTTCATATCGCTTTTTTACTCAAGCAGTTTCAGCCGTTCCTCTGTGGCGCTGGTAGTACTGATTTGGTCTTTACCGTGGATATTTGTCAATTCGATAAATATGCGTGTACTGTATGCGACGGATAATCAAAAGAAGGCAACGGTTGTAGCCTTTATAAGCATGATATTAAATATTCTGCTTAATCTTGTCCTGATACCAAAATACAGCTATCTTGGCGCATCACTTGCAACCGTTATTGTTGAGATAATCAATGTATCTGTAAACTTCTGGCTTGTGTTTAAACTGCTTGAACTAAAGATTAAAATAAGTGAAGTTCTACCAAAAACGATTTCTGCCTCCTTAATAATGGGTACTTTTATTTACTTTCTTCGCTCTATGAACCTTGCTTTTCTTGTTCTATTTTCTATGGTCGTTTACTTTGTCAGCTTAACTATTCTCAATGCTTTTGACAAAGAGGATAGGAGGGTTATCTCTGAGTTAACTGCTTTTGCTAATTTCAACAGGGAGCATAAGTAATGCAGAAAGACCTATCGGTTATAATAGTAAACTGGAACGCAGGTGATTTTATCATAAACTGTATTAAATCGATTTATGACAATACGAAAAACATAACCTTCGAGGTTATAGTTGTAGACAATAATTCTTCTGACTCAAGTTGTGAACATATTAAATCAAAATTTGCTGATGTAATCCTCATCGAGAATAAGAATAATCTCGGTTTTGCCCGCGCCAATAACCATGGTATTAAGCAAAGCAGCGGAAGATGTATACTATTACTTAATCCCGATACGGTAGTATTGCTGGATAGCTTGGAAAAGATGGTTGAGCTTATGGATAACAATAAAGATGTAGGTGGTCTTGGGTGTAAAATCTTAAATCCAGATCTTACTACCCACCGCTATTTTAGGAAAGACCCCTCCTTAAGTAAAGAGATATTAAAACTTATTCTGCCTGAGAGGTTCAGCTTGGAGGAAAAAAGAACCAAACCCGGGGAGTATAAAAATGAGCGGGAGGTACAGGTTCTCTCTGGCTGCTGCATGATGGTTAAGAGGGAGGTCTTCGATAAGATAGGCCTGCTTGATGAAGATTTTTTTATGTACGGCGAAGATGTTGAACTTTGTCAACGCATTAGAAAAAGTAGCTGGAAAATACATTATACCCCTTATGCTAAAATCATTCACTATGGAAAAAAGAGCACGGAGCAAATAAGAACACAAATGTCGATTGAGGGACTTAAAAGTACGTTTAAGCTTTTAAAAAAGAACAGTGGTAGCTTTAATGCAATGCTATATAGGTTGGCGATCTTTATTACTTCAATACTGAAGATTATCATATATTCTTCATTATTTGTTCTGAGTCTTAAAAAACAGGTTTTTGGCAAAAAAGTAGAGTGGCACCTTAGTGTTATTAAGGCTCTTACATATTAATTTACTATGACCTATAAAAAACAAAAGATAATCTGGGCTATCGGATTTACCCCGAATAAGATGGGCTCCTTTGAAAAAACCATAATCTTTATGGCTCAGGAGGTAAAGAATAGGGGTTCTGAAATAGCCTTTGTCTTTCCAGGTGAACCGATTCCTGAGGTTAAGAAAAAACTAAACAAGCTAAACGCAGAGGTATTTGTAATCCCAATAAAGCATAGGCTTGATGTTGGGTTTATGCGTAAGATAAATTCTCTGCTTAAGCAAAAAAATATAGACATATTGCATTCTCATTTCGACCTTGTGAATTTCCCAATTGCGATAGCCAGGCTTGGATATAGTAAACCGCTTTATTTCTGGCAACAGCATAACCTTGCTGGAGTTAGGTTGCCATTATTAAGAAAGCTCTTCTATCAACACCTTGGACGAGTGGCAGATAGGGTAATAATAGTATCTAAGGCAGTCAAAGAAGACCTGGTCTCAAAGGGGCTGAATGAAAAAATAACAAAGGTTCTTTATAACGCAATAGACCTTGAACGATTTAATAATATACCACCTAGTGAGATAAACAGTGTCAAAGAAGAGTTTGATATCGACAATAATACAACGGTGGTTGGGTGCATTGCTCAAGCAAGGCCTGAGAAAGGACATACCTTTCTCTTAAGAGCCTTTTCCAAGATTAAGGATAGGTTCCCGAACCTCAGGCTTCTTCTGGCTGGTGCAAATAGCGGCGAAAGTTCTAAAACGCTAAAGGATGAGGCATTAGCACTTGGAATAGACAACAGGGTTATTTTTACAGATATGCGAAACGATATTCCGGCAATTTTAAGCATAACCGACTTCGTAGTAATTCCCTCTACGCTGGATGGCTTATCCTACAGCGCCCTTGAGGCTATGGCAAGTAGGAAAGCGGTGATTGCAGCAAGAGTAGGGGGGTTACCTGAGGTAATATTCGATGGGGAGACCGGCATTCTAACGCCACCTGGTGATGTTGAAGCATTAAAAGATTCCATTGTAGAGCTAACAACAAATGTAGAAAAAAGGAACAAGATAACAGAGACAGCATACAGTTTTATACAGGATTTTGACATAAGAAAAATGGTCAACAGAATATTCACGCTATACAATCAGGGATAATGGATAAAAGGGATAAAGTTTTTTTGGAAGAGGAAAGGGCTCTTGTTGAACTGCCCGCTATACTTAAGGCAGGGCTTGTGCTGTTTGCCGTCTTAGTTGGTGTTAGCCTGTTATTTTTCCCTTGGAACATAGTCCTTTTTCTATTTATTGGACTTTGCCTTATTGTAGGCATATTCTTTAATTTGTATGTGGGAGTTATTGTATTTCTTGTTGGCGCATACCTGCACCCCACTGCGCTATTTCCCGCATTGCAGCCTTTCCACATAGCCAGAAACCTGTCATTTCTTGTTATGTTAATTTGGCTATTCCACATAACCGTATATAAAGATTTTAGGCTGGTAAGAACACCTCAGAACTTTTTCGTAATGGGGCTTGCGCTCACTCTGCTATTTTCCTGCTTTAGATACTTTGAATACAGCTTTCCGATATTCATTGAGATAATGAGCAAGGCGCTTGTGCTTTATTTTATTATAACCAACATTGTAAAGACCCAAAAAAAGGTGCTTATAATAATCGGGGTTTTGATTCTCCTTGGAACAATTTCCTCATGCGTCGGTTTTTACCAATACATAAATGGAATCGGCCTAAAGCTGGTGGGAGATACGGTTAGAATCTTCGGTACTACACAAAACCCAAATACCTTAGCCGCTGAGCTGGTTCTAATAGTCCCGATAATTGCCGCATTATTCAAAAATGTAAAACTAAAATCAATAAAGGCTATTCTCTTGATATCCCTTGGTATAATCATAACAGCTATTATACTTACGTTCTCAAGGGCAGGTATGGTCACACTGCTAATCGTGCTTGCTCTATCGTTTACACGGTTTATGTTTCCCGATAAAAAACCATTGATAGCCATATTGTTTTCACTGCTTGTGATTTCTCTTGTCGTGCTACTTGTACTTCCCTTGGTCCCGCAAGAATATTTATCGAGAATGAAGACCATTACACATTTGGAGGAGATATCAATTGCAAGCAGGCTTGAGGCATGGCGACTTGCTGCTAAGAGTATGTTTGAAAATCCATTTATCGGCGTCGGTTTTGGTGTCTTTAAATATGCTTTTCTTACGCAGGCGCTTACTTCTCCGGACATGAAAACTAAGTTTATTTTACTCCATGCACACAATATGTATCTACATGTGGGGGCAGAGGCAGGGGTATTTGCGTTCATATTCCTATTATCAATCATTTTTTATGCCTGGCGCCAGCTCAAGAAAGCTAGCATCTTTTTTATGCAGAATAATAACCCTATGTTCTCAAACCTGGCCACAGCCCTTGAGATAAGCCTAACCGGTTTTTTCTTGATGAACATGTTCTCATGGCATCTTGACTTATTAATCTTCTGGATATTAATCGCAATCTCGTGTGTATTAAAAGAACTTTCAATCTCCAAATAATATGAATAAGAAAATTACAATAATGCACTTAAGAAGC
>CAZOIE010000144.1:0-4939 GCA_964579905.1 uncultured Planctomycetia bacterium | reverse complement strand
TTGATATTGTCGAGGTATCGAAAACGGTTGCCGGTCCTAAGATTGTAAACTATGGAAGAAAGGATCTATATGAGCAACCCACCAAGCCTACCGGTCCCGGCAAGGCCCCTGGTGGGATGAAAAGAGCACCTATGTCTCCTCAGGAGCGTATTATAACTACTATAAGAGCGCTTCTTAGGGAGAAGAAGATAAAAACAAAGGGTGTTGTGTCAACCCTTCCGGCGGATGCTATAACGGTACGGTTCTTTGATATGCCAAGACTTCCTCAAAGGGAATGGGAGACCGCTGTCAGGTTTGAGGCAAAGAAATATATCCCATTTAAGATGGAAGAGGTAATATCTGATTTTCAGGTTATTGAGAATAAACTTGACCCAAAGAAGATGAGCGTTGTATTTGTTGCTGCAAAGAGAGATGTTCTTAATAGCCAGATGCTTATACTTGCTCAGGCAGGTCTTGTTCCTAATGCAATTGATATCATTCCCTTTGCTTTGAAAAGGGTATGCAAATTTACCAAAGAACTTCCGGATGATAGTCAAACAACGGTTGTTGTAAACGTAAATCAGAATTCTGGATTTATTGCTATTCTTAAAGAGGGTTCACTTTGCTTAATAAGAGATGTTACTTTAACTGGAGAAACAAAAGAACTGCTATATGAAAGTCTTATGGGGGAGATGAGGCTTTCGGTCGGGTACTTTGAAAGGCAGTATCCCCATGCCTCAATAGATAGCGTAGTGTTTACCGGTGAGGGTGATTTTGAGGGCTGGGATGTTTCAATGTCAAATGAACTTAGGCTCCCTGTAAAGATAAGTAACCCGGTTAAAAATATAAAGGGTGGAGAAGAGGTCCCAGGCGGTTACGAGATTGCCATGGGTCTTGTGCTTAAGAGTTTCCAGAAAGAGACTACCCAGCAAGTAAACCTTATATCCGATATAGTTGCTGTAAGGGAGAAGCAAAAACTCTATACGAAGGTTGTTGCGGTCGAGGTGGTTCTTGCGGTATTGCTGCTTTCTTTTCTTCATCAAGCTATGTTGGGAAAGGTTAAGAAGATTCGAGGACAGTTAAAAACTCTGGAAGAGGAAGGAAGTCAATTTTCATCGGAGTTAAACTCTATGGTTGTACCTGAGCTTGAAGCAAAAAAGGAAGAGATTCAAAAAAGGATTAATATATTCAAAATGTTTGTGTTAGATAGGGTATACTGGACATTTAAATTTAGAGATCTAGCCGCTATGCTACCTGAGAAGGTATGGCTTACAGATATTGCTTTGGATGAGGAGATTAAGGAAGGCAATATATTGAGATTTCTTATGATAGAGGGCATATCCTGGGTTGAGAACGAATCGACCAGCGCCGTTAATGAGATGAGATTGATTAATACCTATCTTGCCAACATAAAAAGCAACGTGGATTTTCTAAAAGGGTTTCAAAGAATAGAAGGCATAAACATAGAGAAGTATAAATTAGGATATGCAGATGCCACAAAATTTAGGATAATTCTTTCAAACAGAAGATAACCTTGGTAATGTTATGGAATTGGGTTTTGATCCGAAAAAAATACTGGATAACTTAAAGTTAGATGATTTAAAATCTAAGATTAAGCTTGATCAGAATACTACTGTAATGATAAGTGTCGTAATTATTGCACTTACAGTTGCAATATGGTGGAATTTTATTAAAAGGATAGAAGTTACCGAATCTAAGAACTTGCAGGAAGAAATAGAAAGCGCAGAATTTAGGAATGAGGTAGGTAGAGTCCAAAGCGTTTTAGATGAGTATGAATCAAAGATTCCTAGGGTAAGTGATGTTTCCTGGCTATTGGATAGGGTGGTTGAGGTGGCGGATATGGCTCAGATAAGGTTGACATTTTTTGAGCCGCAGGCAAAGGAACAGTTTGATAAATATGCAAGGATTTCAGTAAGAATAAAGGCATTTACTACATATCATGATCTCGGTGTTTTCATAGGGATGATAGAGAGCGCTAACAGGTTTATGAGGATTGACGGTATAAAGGTTAGAAATGATGTCAAAACGGGTGCAGGTGAATCGGAGCTTCTAATAAGTGCTCTTGTTATTTTAGAAGGGCAGTAGGTTTATTTTTAATAGATTATGGCCGATAAAAAAGCTGATCAGAATAAACAGATGATGGTGGTTCTAGCTCTACTTGCCGTTTTAGGTGCTTTGTGGTTTTTTAAGTTAAAAGGGAGCCCTGGTGGCGGCCCGCCTGATGTGGCTGATATGGAGTCTATTCCAGAGGCGATCCCTAAGGCGCAGAGCTTGGATGAGATAGATGTAGGGTATGTGCCAGATGAGGTTAAAGATCCGTTTAGATTCCCTAAGGAGATGTTTAAGTCCCCTGAAGATGGAACTTCTCTTTTTGAAGAGGATATGAAGCCCGAGATTGCAGTAGAACTTCCTCCAATGGCGATAAGGGGAGTGCTTTTAAGTAAGAGGCCAAGTGTTGTAATTGACAATAAGGTTGTGCGTATAGGCGAGAGCATATACGAAGCTAAGGTCTTAGAGATACAAAAGGATAAGATTGTGTTTGAATATATGGGAGAGATGTTTGAGCAATTAACGCCAATTATGACAGCAGAGGGATTTACTACTATACCGGATCTTCCCGAAGGAGAAGGCCCTGGTGATGGTTTTGATGGTAGTATTGGCTCAAACAACACCCCTTCTTTAATTTCTGGAATGCCTCAAGATGCAACTCAGTCATTTAGCCCAAACAACTATCAGGCAAATGTTAATATCAGCGGGAGCATTTCTTTTAAAGAGTATAAGGATGGAAATATTGCCGTAATGGCCAGAATCCCTGGTGGCAAGGATGCGAAAGTTACTATCTCTGAACCAGGACCGTTTACCTTGTCCGTACCCGCACAAAGCCAAAGTATATATATAAGTGCAATAAACGTTTTAGAGGATAGATCTCTTGCGAAACTTCCTTTTGGAACTTATGAGAAAAATGCTATAACTGTGGGTGAAGAGAGTATAGATGGTGTTAATATTACTATAAAGGATGAGTTTGATGAAAATAATGGTAGTGCAAATTAGTAGTTATCGGTATAATAATTTAATAATGAAAAAACATGAACGATCACCATTAGACTCACTTCTAATAAAGAAGGAGGGGTGAAAAATGTTTAAACGAAGATTATTCTCTTCTAGGATTCTGTCATTATTCTTAATTTTCTCATTTAGCTCTACAATTTTTGCGCAAGAGTTTGGAGGAGAGGTTTCTGATGTTGGCGGTGGGCGGGTTACCTCTGTCTCTACCTTTATAAAGGGAAAATATATTCCAAAGGAAAGTCCTTTCAATAAATTAAATCAAAAGATTTATATGGATTTTCAGGATGTTGGGCTTAATGAGGTTTTAAAACTGTTCTCTCAGCAATCCGGACTTAATTTTATAGCTGCTGAAGAGGTGAAGGAAAGAAACCTTACAATGTACCTTTCTGGCGTAACGGTCGAAGAGGCGTTGAATGCCATAATGAAGGCAAATAATTTAAACTATGAGGCAGTAAGCAACGAGGTATTTATCGTAAAGGAATCAAGAAGGCCTTTGGTTGATACGGTAACCAGGGTATTTACCATTAAATATGCACAGTTGGTTAAATATAATGCCGAGGGAGCAGAAGAGGAAACCACCTCTGGTATAAAGGCAGTATTGGAAGGACTTCTTACAGAGTATGGAAAGATTGCCATTGACTCAAGAACAAACAGCCTTATCGTTACCGAGATTCCCGATCAGATGCCCTTAATAGAGGAGATGATACAGGCGCTTGATACAAAAACCCAGCAGGTTTTGATAGAGGTTCAAATGATAGAAATGAACCCAAGTACTGCAAGAAGGCTTGGCTTTGATTGGTCGGAGACACCCTTTACCTTTACAGGCCCAGCGGTCAGCACAAAGATGCCCTTTAATAGGAGTAGGGATCTTGAGGCATATGGTGATAAATCAACAGGGGTAGCCTATGGTACCTTAACGATGACTCAGTTTCAGATTGTCCAGCATCTGATAGAAGATGTGTCGGAGGTTAATTATTTGGCTACACCAAAGGTCCTGACCGTTAACAACCAGGAGGCAGAGGTAACTATATCGGCATCTCAAGCGGTTGGAGTTGAAAGTGTTACCGTCTCTGATACCGGACAGATAATTGAAACGGCAGAGCGCTTGGATATAGGAGTAACATTGAAGGTTACACCACAGATTAACAAGGATAATTTCATAACGATGGCGATAGAACCGACTGTAAGCCGCGCTATTCAGTCTCCGTATTTCGCACAATTTGTTGACCAACATACCCGTTCTACAAAAACCAATGTCATGATAAAAAGCGGTGACACTATAGTCATATCAGGTCTTATGCAAGAAGAGACAGAGGATTCAAGTAGTGGCGTGCCGTTCTTAGGAAACATTCCGGTACTCGGATATCTTTTTAGCTATAAACAAAAGAGTAGCGTTAAGACAGAGCTTATAGTATTCTTGACTCCCCATGTAATCGGGGTTCCAGGGACATTCCTTAGAAGTAGAAAAGAACAGGATGAACCTGCCGTAGTGCCACCATCTGGAAAGGAGGCCGATGTCATAAGTACCGTTGAAGAAAAATGGCTTCCCATTAAAAGAGAGGGGCTGACTATAGGAGTTGAAGAGAAAGGTTTAGCACTCGAAGATGAAGAGAAAGATCTTCCTACGGAAGCGGAGCTTAGGAAAGGTATTGTGTATCCTACCCTTCGTGTACAGGAAGGCCTCTCCCCCATTACGAATCATGGCATCTTACGATAAGATAAATTTTTGTAAGGAGGGATAGTTTTTGCAAAAGTCGCGTAATAGAATAGGCGAAATCCTCGTTAAAGAAGGTATTATTAATGAGCAGCAGCTTGAGGAGGCTATAAAGGTACAAAAGGAGAGCCCAACATATTCTGGTCTTGGGGAGACTCT
>CAZOIE010000143.1:0-4972 GCA_964579905.1 uncultured Planctomycetia bacterium | reverse complement strand
AGCCTTGCTCATCTTTAGCTAATAAAATTAAATGAAAGTTAGAGTCTAGACCCGGTTTATAGTTTTTGTCAAAACGAGAACCAGCAGCCACATAAACCTCACAACCGATTATCGGCTTAATGCCGCGCTTAACACAAAGGTTGTAAAATTTTATCGCTCCGAAAAGATTACCATGGTCAGTCATGGCTAGAGCCGGTAACTTAAATTCAACAGCTTTATCAACTAGTCGGCTTAAGATACAAGCCCCATCTAAGAGGCTATACTGGGTATGAACATGCAGATGAACAAAGTCGGAATGATCCATTATTCCCACTCAATAGTGGCTGGGGGTTTAGAACTAATATCGAAGACTACTCTATTTACTCCTCTAACTTTATTAATTATCGAATCTGAAATCTCAGCTAAAACCTCGTGAGGAAACTTAGCCCAATCAGCAGTCATACCATCAGAGCTGGTTACTGCCCTAAGGGCTATTACATGCTCATAGGTCCTTTTATCACCCATAACTCCTACTGTTTTTAGAGGTAGCAGCACGCAAAAAGCCTGCCAGGTTTGATTATAAAAACCGCTGCTTTTCATGATTTTCTCAAGCACTGCGTCAGCCTCCCTTAAAATCTTCAATTCACTAGGCTTGACTTCACCGATAATCCTAACTGCCAGACCTGGTCCGGGAAAGGGCTGTCTCTGAATAATAGTTTTAGGAAGTTTGAGGATTTTAGCTATTTCTCTAACTTCATCTTTAAACAATAACCGGAAAGGCTCAATTAATTTTAACTTCATATTTGTAGGAAGCCCTCCGACATTATGATGAGATTTTATTCGAGCGGTTGGTCCGCCGAAAAAGGGTATCGATTCAATCACATCCGGATAGAGGGTTCCCTGAATAAGAAATTCTACATTCTTTATTTTCCTGGCTTCCGCTTCGAATACCCGGATAAACTCATGGCCGATTATTCTTCGTTTTTCTTCCGGATCAACTACCCCTTTTAACTTTTTTAAAAAAGATCGACTGGCGTCAACATAATGTAAGTCAATCTTGTAATGATTCCTGAATATCTTAATAACCTCTCTGGCTTCACCCTTGCGCAATACCCCATTATTTACAAAAATGCATTTAAGCCTTCGGCCCACTGCCTGATTAATCAAGACTGCTGCAGTGGATGAATCTACTCCTCCACTTAAACCACAGATAATATTCTTTCGTCCAACCTTCTTCTTTACTCTGGCCATCTCTTCAGATATAAAATCCTCAAGCTGCCAATTGGCGAAACAATCGGAAATTCGAAATAAAAAGTTAGATATGATTTGAACGCCTAAATCAGTATGCACTACCTCAGGATGAAACTGGACACCGTAAATCTTAGTCTTGCGATTGCCGATAGCAGCAAATTTAGTATTAGCAGTATGAGCCAGAACTTTAAACTCTTTGGGTAAACCTACTACCTTATCGGTATGGCTCATCCAAGAAGTTATTTGGGCTGGAAGTGAAAAGAAAAGATCCTGATGGTCATCAATTTGCATCGAGGCCCGGCCATACTCTCTTTTCTTTGATTCTCCGACTCGACCGCCTAAAGTTTTAACCAAAATCTGCATGCCATAGCATATACCCAAAATCGGTATGCCTAGCTTAAGAATTTCCTTACTTATCCGAGGAGCGCACTTTTCATAGACGCTATGCGGCCCACCAGAAAGAATAATCCCCTTAGGCTTAATTTTCTTTACCTTCTCAATCGAAATGCTGCAAGGTTCAATTACACTAAAAACTTTAAACTCTCTGACTCTACGGGCAATCAGTTGAGTGTATTGCGAGCCAAAATCAAGAATTAGTATGGTGTCTTTCTTCACTCTATTCTTATTTCCTACTTATCCTATATCTATCCTTACTTGCCCATACCTACACGCTGAGAAGCTTGGAAGACTTTACCTTCAGTCTGAATTGAGGGAGCAATAATAATCTCAACAAAATGCATCTCTTTAATATTCTTAGCCCCTAAAGCAGCCATCGAAGTTGATAGTGCACCCATTAAGTTTTGTGAACCGTCATCAACCGCAGCCGGACCAAAAAGGATTTGCTCTAGGCTTCCAGTTACCCCTACTTTAATTCTAGTACCACGGGGAAGATTTCCGTGCGAAGTGGCCATGCCCCAATGAAAGCCCCTTCCGGGAGATTCTTTTGAACGAGCAAAAGCCGAACCAATCATCACACTATCAGCCCCACAGGCAAAGGCCTTACAAACATCTCCGCCTCTACTCATACCGCCATCAGTTATGATTGAAACGTACTTTCCGGTTTTTTGGTGATAAAAGTCTCTGGCTGCAGCACAATCAATGGTTGCCGTCACTTGAGGAACTCCAATACCTAAAACTCCGCGGGTAGTACAAGCTGCTCCTGGACCTACCCCCACTAAAATTCCGGCGCATCCGGTTTCAAGCAGCTCTAAAGTAACGTCATAAGTTACGCAATTTCCGATAATTACCGGAATCTTTCTTTGCTTACAAAATTTTCCTAAATCTAAAGGTTTATATTTAGTAGCAATGTGTCTAGCAGTAGTTACTGTAGATTGAACCACAAAGCAATCAGCTCCGGCTTCTTCAGCCAAATCTGCAAACTTATTGGCATTCTGAGGAATACAGCTTACAGCAGCATAACCACCAGCTTTTTTTATCTCCTGGACTCTTTTTGCCACTAATTTCTCTTTGATTGGTGTGGTGTAGAGCTTCTGAATAAGGTTAGTTGCTTTCTGAGGGTCAGCCTTGGAAATTTCATCTAATACCTGATCAGGATCATCATAACGGGTCTGTACCCCATCTAAATTTAAAACCGCAATACCTCCTAAGCCTGACATCTTAGTAGCAAATTTTACCCCCACTACCCCATCCATGGCTGCTGCCAGTATCGGAACTGCGAATTTCTTTCCCGAAAACTCCCAAGAAGTATCTACTTCTTCAGGATTTACGGTAATACTTCCCGGAGCCAAAGCAATCTCATCAAAACCATAACATCTGCGAGCTCGCCTTCCTATACCAATCCATTCTGCCATATATGCCTCCTTATTTTAAAATAGACTCAGCCAGCGCTTCGGCCTGACCTTTAACATCTTGATTATTAACGCTACCTAGAAAATACAAACCTTGATAATCGGTAAAAAAATTGTCCCTTACCGCTAAATCCTCCTCAAAAAAATCAAAATTGGGGATAAAGCCGCTATCAATGAAAACTAACTGCGAAGAAAAGACTTTAAGTGGTGAAATCTTAACTGCTTTTACCATTCCCTCACCTACAGCCTCCTCAATGGCCACACCAAGATAGAAATTGACCTTCTTCTGGTTTAAGAGACTAATAGTTTCATCTTTCTTATCAACCAGAAAATCTAAATCGCCAGCTACTAGATTGACTTCTTTGCCTAATTCAACTAGAGCTAAAATGAGTTTAATCCCTAGCATACTGGTGACATAAACCGCAGCCTCATTTGATATCCTTAATAAGTCCTTTAACTTTATCGGATCTATCTGGGAAAGGTAAAAGAATCCTTCCCGATGCTCACCCTTAACCGTAAGTTTCTTTGATTTAAGACCGGTTGCTAAAACAACTTGCCTATATTCGCGTGGTTCTGATTTTTTGAAAAAAATACGCTTGCGGTTGGGATTAATTCTCTCTACCTCAGCCTGAATGAATTCAACTCCTAAATTAACAGCCCATTCTTCCAAATCAATACGTTTAGAAATATCTCCCGGAGACTCTATGACCTCAGATCTGGAAAAATGATGCTTGTTTTTATCAATCAGAGTAATTTTTAAGGCGGGGTTATTCTGACGTAGTCGCTCAATGAAGGTTAAACCTGCTAAACCTGCTCCAATGACGGTGATATTCTCCATGCTTGTCTTTGTTAGTTCTTAGCCGCTATCAACAGATTGTGAAATAAAAACATTGTGGTTAATTTGCCTACTCCGCCAGGAACTGGTGTGATCGCGGCAGCTTTTTCTTTAGCCTTATCAAACTCTACATCTCCTACGGTTTTTCCGCCTTTTTTACCTGTGCCAACATCAATTACTATAGCTCCTTTTTTTATCCAATCACCTTTGATTAATCCCGGCACCCCGGCCGCTGAAATCAAAATATCGGCATTGGTTATGTAAAAAGGCAGATCCTCTTTTTTAGTTTTAATATGGACAATGGTCACCGTAGCAATCTCCTTAGCTAAAAATAGAGTTAACGGATTACCGATCAACGAAGAAAAACCAACTATTACCACCCTTTTTCCTTGGAGCTCTGTCTTGGTTTCCCCAAGCAACTCTATGACACTAGAAGCTGTAGGTGAGATTAACTTGCTCTCACCGCTAAAAAATCTTCCCAGATTCAAAGGATGCATTCCTTCAATATCTTTGTTTGGACTAAGCAAAGAAAACACTTCCTGATCTTTCCACTCTGAGGGGAAAGGTTTATTCAGGATAATTCCGGTTACTTTGGGATCATTATTTAACTTTTCTACTTTAGATTTAAGATCTGACAATGAAACAGCTGGGGCTATAACCGGAAAGTCTACGCCTAATTCTTCTGCTAGCTTCTTTTGGGCTTGATAGTACTCCGATGTTTCTTTTCCTATTAGCAGCGAGGCTAAACAAAGTTTGGGGAGAGATTCTAACTGAGTACGAATCTCTTCCTTTAGGCGATTACAAATATCTTTAGGATCTAATACCTTTGCCATTTTCTTAAAACCTTTCTAAATTCGCCAATCTGCTTATTCTTTTTGCCAAACATCTTGCTGTTAGCTTCTAAATTAGAAATACAACCAAAAAGGGCTACTTTTATCAGCCTTAAACCGATGTAAAAATCACTAATTATACCTTTTTTTATACCAGATTCTAGGGCTTTAGCAAGAGAAAAGGCAAGTTTCGAGGCCTTGGCTAGTTCAATAATCATATTTTCACTTTGCCTAATCAGGCTACTCCTCTTTGCGCCCGAACTTGCCAT
>CAZOIE010000142.1:0-4974 GCA_964579905.1 uncultured Planctomycetia bacterium | reverse complement strand
CCGTTGCCTTAAGTGCCTCAATAGGACCGGTGTTCACATGCTCCATCTCTTCCGCATAAAACTTAGCCAGAAATCCCATTGTATGAAGGCCAAGAGCAAGAATACCGGGCAGAGCCCCAAAGCCAACAGCAATTACGATAATCATTGCCATGACAAACTCTGGAATAGCTCTAAAGAAAACGGTTATTAACTTGGCTAAGTAATAAAGCGGTTTATTTGGTGCAATATTCTTGGCTGAAAATAGACCTACGGGAATGCCGACAAAAATGGCTAAGACCGTACCCAGTATGCCTATTTCAATTGTCTCTATCATTGCAACAATCAATGTCCAGAAGTTGCTAAAATCCGGTGGGAGTAATCTGCCTAATAGATCCGATAGATACTTCGCTGTGTTGCCAAGCGCCTCAAAGATATTAATTTTTAAATGTATGGTTATGATAGATATTAACAAGATGGATATGCCAACAGACAAAAAGGTTTTCCATCCCCACTGTGGCCTTAGGTAATCTTTGAAGAAATCCAATCTGGCCTCTTCCTGAGTTTCGTACTTAATAATATCCTCTCCAAAACCATCAACCTTCCCATGCTTGTGTGCATTTAAGACCGCATTTTTAAGCTTATTTCTAATATCAAGTGCTAGGTTTTTGGAGTAAACAAGCGGCGCACCCGGTATAGCGGGTGAAGTATGAATAACCTTGAGCTCCTTATTATCGATAATACCTTTGCCCTTTATGTTCTCATAGCTAACATCGCTGATTGCAGCAAGATCACATGATCCAGAAAAAATAGAGGTTATGGAGCTCTCGGCGCTTCCGCTATAGACGATCTTCTTGAAATTGGACGTAATATTTGGATTTAGTCCAATCTTTGATAGCTCGTGTTTTGGCATAAGATCACCGCTTGTCGAACCCTTCTCAGTTAAAGCCAGACTTTTGCCCTTAGCATCAGACAATTGGTTAATATCGGAATCGGCGCGTGCAAGGAAAACTGTACGATAGGTCGAGCTATGATCTTTCTTTCTGATACCAACAGCGAAAGCCTCAATATTTGCATCGTGAGCACCTTCCAAGAATGCATGTGTACCAAGCCACCCCATATCTGCTTTGCCGCTCGTCAAATCCTTTAAAGAATCAAGGTATGTCAAAGACTCCTCGACCTCTATCTTAAAACCGGTAGTCTTCTCGATGATTCCTATAAGGTTTCGAAACTGCTTCTCCATCTGCCCCTTTATAGCTGGGGCAATTACCATCTTTAGGCAAATAGGCTTGGTTTCTTTTTTAGTCTTTACTTCCATAATAATCCTATTTATATTCACTCCAATTAATCAACTGATCCTCGCTATATGAATCAGATTCAACACCAAAGAACATACCTTGGTCATGTGCTGTATAAATCTTACGTATAGAATCTGCCGTTAAATCTTTCGTTGGCTCATCAATGGCTATCTTCCCATCAGAAAGACCTATTATGCGCTTTGAAAACTTTAAGGCAAAATCGACCTGGTGAAGGCTACAAAGAACGGTAATGTCACCCTCTTGGGCAATTTCCCTTAAAAGCGATAAAATACTATATGCAATCATCGGGTCAAGGCTTGCAATAGGCTCATCTGCCAACAATACCTTTGGCTTCTGCATAAGGGCTCTTGCAATTCCAACTCGCTGCTGCTGTCCACCAGAAAGTTCATCGGTGCGTTGATATGCCTTGTCCAAAAGGCCAACTCTATCTATAACCTCCAGGGCTCTTAGACGTAACTCCTTTGGAAAGATGTAAAGCCCTGAATACCAACTCTTATAAGAGGCAAAACTACCTGCAAGTACATTATTTATAACAGAAAGGTTTCCGATTACATTAAACTGCTGGAATATCATGCCCACCAAAGAACGAACCTTTTGTAGATTTTTATCTTCGACCTGTATATTATCTACTTCTACAGATCCCTCTGTAGGCATAACCAGCCCATTAACGCTACGAAGTAGGGTGGTTTTGCCGGCCCCGCTAGGTCCAACAAGTGCCACAAACTCACCCTTTTCTATCATAGCGCTAACACCATCAACAGCAGTGCAGCCGTCGCTAAAAACCTTTCTTACATTCTTAAATTCAATCAATATTTTAACCCCAACAATTTATTCATTTCACGAAGGTTATCAAAATCTTTATCTTCTACAGAAACATACTTCTCCATAACGCCACCATATCCACCTATTTCACCGTGCTTATGGGCTTCTAACACCGCTTTCTTTACGTTATTCCTAACTTCACGAGGTAAGCTGCTTGCATATGCCAAAGGAGCTGGTGGCACATAAACCGAATGAATTATCCTGACATCTTCAGGATTAAGCGTGCCATCATTTACCCGGGCATCAAAGTTCCTCGAGCTAACCCCTGCAACCTCCACGTGACCATTTACAACGGCCATAATTGCAGCATCATGACTACCGGCATACTGAACAAAATCAAAGTCCTCTTTTTTTGTTGTATCAAGGTCTATCTTCATAAGGGCATAACGTGGAACTAAATCACCGCTTGTGGACCCAATATGGTTTAATGCAAGGCTTTTTCCTGTAATCTGATCCTTGTTAAAATCGGTTATCTTGCTGTCCTTTATAACTATGAAATGTGTTGAGTAGCTTGGGTCTGAATCACCCTTTGCTATACCAGCGGCAAAGGCCTCAGCATTAGCAAGTTCTGCTGCCTGTATGTAGGTCTTAGCACCAAACCATGCCATGTCTGCCCGGCCGGCCCGCATAGCCTCAACAGCTGCATTGTAATCGGTAACATCTATAGTAGTAATATTGTATCCAGTAAGCTTTTCCACTATATCCAAAAGGCTTTGGAATTCGTTTGACTGCGCCTTCTCACTCGCAGGAACAAAAACCATCGTTAAGTTAACGCCCTCTTCCTGCGTCTTTTGACCGCAGGATGTAGACATTAAAAGAAAACCGCACAATAGTAAAATGCTTAATTTCCTCATCAGAGACTCTCCTTTTTAGTTAATTTAGGTTACTTTGTAGCACCATTGCTGTATCAATTGGAAACCCCTTTGTTCCCAAAAAGCCCCTTTGTTTATATAAAAGAACTAGGTTACCTTCGTAACTCTCATGTAGTCTTGGATAGTATCTATCTCTGCCCATCCCCTTTCGATTATCACGCAATTAACCTTTACGCCATAATCGGCCATATCTTGAAAAATATCCGTTAGATATGCCTTTTCAAATACTTTCGCGCGCTGGAATGGCTTACCGCTAAAAATCTGTTTTAAGCGGTTGAAGTAATTCTTAAAGACTACCGCCCCATCCTTTGAACACTTTAACATACCGATAAATTCACCATGAACGGCACTTTTATCAGGTAGAATCTTTCCAATTTGGACTACATTGTTATTCGAATCAAAAATAACATTTTCAGCTTCTTCAATAGGATGATCGGTTCTACCTTCGTAACAAGTACGCCAATCTATATCGACCACTATCGAAATATCACCTTTACTGTCTATAAGTCTTTGTACTATATCACTTGTATAGAAAATATCAGAATAAACGGCCACAAACTCATCATCCATTTCTTTTTCTGCATAGAATAACGAGTGGAGTATGTTGTTGTTTTGATAATTGTCATTGATATAATAGGAAAGGTCCGGATATGTGATCATCTCCTGCTTGTATCCCTTAACAAGCGCTATTTTGTCAATTCCTGCACCTCTTAAAGCATCAAGTTGATACTCTAGCAACGGTTTACCGTCTAGCTCAAGAAGACACTTTGGCTTATCGTTGGATAGTTCCTTTAACCGCGATCCTGGACCAGCAGCAATAATAATGGCTTTCATTTTAGTTTTTTCACCATACCCTTAGTTTTACTATAGTTGCTTTTACACACAGAACATGTAGCTCGACTTCCTTTAAACTTGAGCCTTAAGCCACATTCGCACATATAACCAATCAACCTTCCCGGATTACCCACTACAAGGCCATAATCGGGTACGTTCTTTGTTATAATAGTACCTGCACCAAGGAAGGCATACCTACCAATGGTATTTCCACAGATAATAGTAGCGTTTGCACCAATGGTTGCACCTTTTTTTACCAACGTTTTCTTAAATTCGTGCTTCCTGGACAAAAAACTCCTTGGATTAATAACATTGGTAAAAACCATGGATGGGCCACAAAAAACAAAATCCTCCAAAATTACTCCCTCATAGATCGAAACGTTATTTTGCACCCTAACACCATTGCCTATAACACTCTTTGCTCCAACAAAAACATTCTGACCTATGACGCAGTCTTTGCCTATCCTTGCACCCGAGTTAATGTGAGAGAAATGCCAAATCTTCGTTCCTTGGCCAACTCTTGCACCCTTGTCAACTAAGGATGACTCATGAACAAAATACTTCTTTGAAACTGATTTTTTCTTTTTAGACTTTGATTGGTTTTCCATTTGCTTTTAAAGATTTTTGTGCTGCGGTTAAAACTTTTAAAACCTCAATACCATTTTTCCCATCGGTAAAGGGCTTCTTCTTTCTATTTATGCAATCTACGAAGTGCTGACACTCAAGCTTCAAGGGCTCCATCATATCCAGCCTCGGCATATTGATATCACCCTCGCGAAGGGTCAAGAAACTCTCGTATGTACCTGAGTTCTTCATCCACTGGAAGCCTTTGTCGTAAATACGTAGCTTTTCATTACTCTGCATATCATCGAATACAGCCATTTTGTTTGATCCAACTATTGTAAACTTTCTTACCTTGTGAGGATCAAGCCAGCTTGCATGTATATGGGCCATTACTCCGTTTTTGAAATTCAGCGTTACAAAAGTTACATCTTGTATCCCTTTCCTTATATACGACTTCCCAATAGCCTGAACGCTTATAGGTTTTTTCTCCAAAAGGTACATCGCAACTGATATATCGTGCACGGCAAGACTCCAAAGAACATTCTCTTCTTCCCGATGAAAAAATAGCTAATGATACAGACTCAAAA
>CAZOIE010000141.1:0-5003 GCA_964579905.1 uncultured Planctomycetia bacterium | reverse complement strand
AGAAGAACTCCAGTCGCTTAACTCAGCTACGAAGGTAGGCGATCGTCCTGCTTTTGCGCGTATCGCAGCGGATATATTTGCACGAAGAGATCTTGATAAACATGAGAGAGGCGAACAAGATTTTGACCCAGATAAACCTTTAGCCGAAGATGAATCACTCCCTGCCTATTTAACAATTAGTGAAGACGGAATGAGATACGATGCTCTCGAAACAGGCATTGCCTTAGTAAGTAAGCCTCAAGCCGAAGATGAATCTATTTCAGGTGCTTCTACTAACGGTGGAGTTGCATACGAGAGATCCCCCGCAGACGAGGATGGGATAGAACAAGAAACATTTAGAATAATCCGTTCGTTGGTTTTAGGAACGCTTACAGATGAAGATGAAGAAACAACAGATGCGATGCTAACTGGAAGAGGTGGAATTGAAAGATTAAATACAGGCGGCGAGACTGAAGAGCAAGAAATGCCGTTGATATCGTTATTTGAACAAGACGTGACTGCAGAACAAGCTGTATGGCTGGACATGCAGGCTAATATGGATATTAAAGATTTAGGCGAAGGAAACAGAAGGATTACGCTCTTTAATGATAACAACGAACCTGTAGTACGCGAAGGAGCTATAGGCGATGAGAGAATAGTAAGAATTGGTGACAAGAGTGTTGATTTAAGCGCAGAACAGCAAACAAAAGGTGCGATTACTGTTGTTAAGTTGGAAAACGGTGAAGAGCGTTGGGTTACCTTTGACGGCGGCGTTTATAGAGAAAATCCTTATGCGTTTATGGCTGCATTAGAACGTGGCAATCTTCATAGATCATTTAATGATGATAGTTTCGAAGGACTTGATTCGTTAACCAACAACATAAATGCTTTAAGTGAATACCGAGATATTCTTGATGCTATAGCCAGTGATGAAGAGGTTAATCTAGAGGAGAAGTTTGGTTTAGAGCGAGTAGCCATGTTTGGTGCTGTGCTATTAGAGAATACCCTTGAGCTTGGTATGTCTGGGGTGGATATATTGAATCCGGATGAAAGCGAAAACGCAAACTGTGTAATTGCTCATTGCCATAAATTGCCTCAGCTCTTAGAATCATGGGGCGTGGATGCCGAATCAGCAGAAGCAGCTAGTGTAGTTATCTTCAGCAATGGTTTAGCCCATGTTAGAAGCATGGTTAGAGATATCACTATGCATCCAGAAGATGATACGCCTGAATCATATGAGAAGCTAGGTGTTAATGTGGACCAGGTTCAGGTATATGCAGAGAATAAGACAAGCGGACAAATAGATAGAATTTCGTTAAGAACATTCCTTAACAACAAAGGTCAATATCGTGGATTTAATCCTTATGCTGTGCTTAAATTTGAACAGGTAAAGGCTGCTTGCAAGAATTATCAGGTAGATTATGCCCTAGAATTGCTCGGCGAGGCATTTGGTCTTGACCCAAGACTTCAAGATGTTGATGAGGTCGCAAGCTTTGCTGGTATCTTGCAAGAATATGAAGCACTTAAGTTGGCAGGAGTAGACGTTAATTTAATTATAGCAAGTACAGCAGATGGTGTAAGTCTTAGCTTGAGCTGGAGTGATAGAGGAGTAAGGCAAGAGCGTCAAGCTGTTGCTGCAGCACCGTTTGTTAATCCTCCGATAGATGCTTATGCACCTAAAGGAGGTCATTTTGAGACAAACGCTGAGGGAGATCTTGCTATCACTATTCGATTTACAGATGGAGACACTGAGCATACAGCTGAATATATTAGTACAGTAAGGGGCGATAATGGAAAAGAATTTACAATAAGTACTGATGGTTTAACTCATTTCATAGTTGATGAAAATGGTCAAAAACGGAATAATGTTAGTTTGGGGTCAGTAAAAGTTAATGGTCGTTCTTTTAGTTTGCGTTTAAATATAGAGTCTGACGGAAAAATAATTCAATATTTAACAAGAGGGAATGAAGCACTGTTGTTAGTAGGAGAATTATCTAACGGGCTTAGAGTGTTCCAGCCGACGTATAGAGATCCGCTTACAAGGGAATTAAAACCATTAGGAGGTGTTCAGGAATTCGACTGGACAAACGGCAGCTACCGAACTAAGCCTGCAGAAGTGTTGTTTGTGGATGGCGAAGGTAATGTTGTAAATAGCGAAACAACCATGGCTTCATTGAGACAAGGTTTACAAACTGCTTTAGATGAATTCCAGCAGGCAGCAGATGTATACGCTGATGCAAAAAAAACTCCTAGTGCCTGGCCAGTAGTTGCAGCATTTAATAGAGGACATTTACAAACACCACGCCAAGCGTATGAAGCTGCCAGAGATAATGTGATAAATGCAATGGTTGCTCTTCATGGTATCCCTCTTGAAAATTGGCAGGATTTGCGACAAGACGCAGAGGGTATTGTGAGAGGTGTTTATGATGTTACAAGTAGCCAATGGAGAAATCGCCGCGTGTGGAATGTTTTAGGACGTGGAAGTGATAAAGATAGAAGTGAAAGGATGAAAGATGTAGATGCATTTGCGAATGCCACAACATACGGATTGCAGGGATTTATGATGCCGGTTGAAGATCCGCGCTGGGGCTTGATGTATTCTCCTTTAGGTCTTAAAGACTGGGCTGGAGGATTAGTAAGCGGGCTTGTTGGTGAAGGTATCGATTTGTTTGGAGGAGATGGACCTTGGCTAGACAACAAAAAAGCTTTTTTCATAGCACAAAGAGCTAATGGAATGTATCAGATGAGCGGAGGGAATAATGGCGTTATAAAAGAAATAGTTTTGATTTTGGAAGATTTTGCCAATGAAAGTCGATATGTAACCATAGAGAAGCCAGAAGGTAAAGAAGGTTGGGAATATTGGAGAACGTGGAGTATAAGATATGATACTGGAGCAATCACCCCTATTGTTGACCATGATCTAGCCGGAGTTTCGCAATGGTACATTGATCAAGGTGGATGGAATAAAGTTTGGGGATACGCAGGTAGAGGATCTGGAGTTGTGTTTGACATTGGTGTGATGATTTTAGCTACCAGAGGAACAGGAATCCCAGGGGCTTTAGGTAATCTCGCCAGTCGTTATCGCGCAGTGCAGTTTATGATGGCCCCTACTCAATTTGCAGCTAACTACAGCACTTTGGGTACGTGGGGAGTAAGATTGGCAAATGCAGCTGCTTGGGGTGGTGCGACAACGACTATAGCCAACATAGGAGAGTTAATAAGTGAAGGCAGACTGCTAACACCAAAACAAGATTTATCTATATTTGCCACAACAGCTGGTTCTGTATTTGCATTAAATAGTTTTAATGCCTGGGCTTCTGCTCCTACAATACTTAGAGGCGCAACAAACATGGCAGTTGTATTCGGTAATGTGGATCAGGTTGCTAATCATGTAGTTTATTCAGATCATGTTAGAAATATGAATCTCGGGGATACGTTGAAGTTTTCCAGAAAGAGTTTTGCAGGTTGGAATTTTGAAACAGACAAATATAATCCTCTGGGCGGTGCAAGTGGTGGTGCTATATTTGGTGGTGTTTTAAGTGGTTTAGGCAGTGCTTTTAACGGTAGGTTAGGTCAAGCCAAGTTTTGGAACAACGGTTTCGGAAAAGGATTGAATTATGCTTTTAATCCTCAGCTTTCTGTTGCAGGCAGAGGTTCTTTATTCCTGCAGAGAGCTGTTACGTATGCAAGCTGGAACGCAGCTACGTTAGGCGCAAGGCAGGCATATACAGGTATTAAAGATCATAGATTGTTAACGCTTAATGAGGTTGCTGATACGGTTCTTTGGACAACATATGCTCGCTTCTTATCTTCCTCAAATAATGTTGCTAATTGGTTAACCCGACGTGGAGATGCTTATCAAGGAATGGGTAGAACAGCCAATGTAGTTAGAAACGTAGCCCTTTTTGGTAGTGGCGCAGGTGCAAATATAGGTAAGGATTATCTTGTTGGTAATCTTACATCCGACTCAAGACCGGGTGAAGTCGTTGTAAGTGGTCTTAGAGGTGCGGTTTATGGAAGGTTAACAGGGTTTTTCACTTCTCCTGGTGGTGTTCAGTATTTAAGAGGCGTAGGTAATCGAGTTAGAAGCTATAGCAGGACAGAACCCAGTAAATTACAAACCGGTTGGATAAAACCGAATGATATGTCTGTAAGAGCAGATGGTATTTCACAGCTGGTTTTGGATTCAGTAGAGGGTGCTATTAAGTGGCCATTTGTCTCAGCGGTTATGGATACAGCAAAGCCTTTATGGGATACAGGATTTCATTCTTTAGAGGTTCTTGTTGATAGAGCAGTAGGTCGTTATTTAGTTCGCGGAGAACGCGGCGAAGAACTAAGAGAAACACCATGGGAATTTTCTACAACCGGAACTATGTTTAGGCGACAGACTAAGGATCCAATTACCGGAGAAACAGTAGATCAACCTTTGCATTGGTTTACATCCGATGATCCGTATAATGCTCCATTTTTCTCTAAGCAGAGTATGCAGGCAAACGCACAACAATGGTTGGGTGCATCAAAGCACGGTAAGTTTATGGGTCCGCTTATTAAGATGTTTATGAGGTCTGAGGATGCGCTTATGAAACAAGGTACTTTGTCTATTGAGCGCAGTGCAAGGCTTGCGCTAGACGCAGAGACAAAAGGTGGAGTCCCCTGGTGGAATCCAATACGTCGTTTAAGTGTAAAAGTAGATGGAGTATTGGAGCGTGGCATTGGCTCTGCTAGCAATGGTACAAGAGTAGTCAGCATGTTGGCGAAAGAAGCAAAAACATTGACAGGTGTATCTGGATTAGTAACCGGTTATGAACGAGGTTTAAAGAGTATAAACAGAGCTGGTGTTTATGCTGATATATTGAGTGGACAAGAGGATATTTTAGAAGTACTTGATGACGGTGGTATTGATGCAGCTGTAAATGAATATGAAGCTGTAACGTTCTCAGATAAAGAGCTTGAGAACCTAGGATGGGCGCTACTGTTTATTAAATCCAGAAACAATTATGAAACAGCTAGGATATTTACTGAAA
>CAZOIE010000140.1:0-5017 GCA_964579905.1 uncultured Planctomycetia bacterium | reverse complement strand
GGATCTGTATTCTTGCTCAGGCCAAGCTTACCCGATAGCCTTTTAACATGAGTATCAACAGCGATGCCTTCATTTTTTCCGAAGGCACTAAATAAAACTATATTGGCTGTCTTTCTTGCAACACCCGGAAGACTGATTAAATCCTCCATCGTATCGGGGACTCTACCTTTAAACGTATCTCTAATATCCTTTGATAAACTGATTATATTCTTGGCCTTGTTGCGGTAAAAACCGGTTGAGCGTATTTGGCGCTCAAAAACACTTTGCTTGGCATTGGCATAGTCCTTGAGCGTTTTGTATTTTTTAAAAAGAGAGTCTGTGACCTTGTTTACCATAACATCTGTACACTGGGCAGACAAAACAGTTGCAACTAATATTTCATGCGGGTTTGTAAATCTAAGGGCAGTGCGAGTACGGGGGTATTCCTTTTTAAGTAAGGACATTATCTTTGAGGTTCTTTCTTTTAAATTACCCATAGCTATATAGCACCTGCTATAAACCCTCCCAAAACAGCTATATCCTCTGTTGGGAAGATATCCACTATATTTGCATCATAGAGTATATTGGCATCAGCATCAAATTCTTCATCTTTTCTGTATAGACATACAACAACCGGCACCTTATCAAAGGCATTAAACTGTATCGCTACGTCTGCCAGTTTGACTTGTTTTGCACTCAACCTTTCAAGAGCATCTAGAACGCTCTCTGGGTTTTCTCCGTACTTTCTAATGATTGGAAAGAGTGCACGTCCTCTATAAGCAGAGTAGTAAAACGCCCCCTCAGGTACATTCTTAAAGGAGATCCATTCATTTTTTGGAGCAGGAATTCCTTTTAAATCGCTTATTAGATAATGCAAAAGAAGAACCGATATGTTATCCTTAACAGCTGCATTGCATGAAAAGGAAAGTACCCTTTTTGAATCAATGTCTACCGAATATTTATCACCCATAAAACCAATCTCAAAGGATTTTTCATCACTAAGAGACTGTAATTTCTTCCAGGCATTATCCATTGCAACCTTATACATTAGTTACTCCTTCCTCTTTAGGAGGGGAAGTCTAAACCTGACTATCTGAAAGACAACCACTGAGAAGATTAGAAGATTTGCTATTGTGAAGGCCTTAAATACAATATCATCACTAATTAAACCGGAGGGCATCATAAGAAGAAGACATGTCCATACGCCAAAGGCCCAATAAAGACTTATATCATCTGATGAACATCTCTTTTGAATCCTTATAATAAGGGGTATGTTCCAGAAGGGTAAAACTACTGCAGCTACTAAGCCTATTATCTCAATCATGCCTAGTATTATACCGCTATTTTTCAATGATAAAAGAAATAATTTGAGTTAAAAGATAAATTATATTTGATCTCTATATACTCCGAAAACCTCCAGGTCAAACTTAGTAGCCTCTACGTCTTGGTTTGTGAAAACAGCAACCGATGGAATCTTTCCTTCTTTAAGCATCCATGACAAGAAACATGGTTCACCGACCTTTTGCTGACGGACCATGACAAATGTGTTTTCTATAGGCGATGCACTTAATTGACTTTCTATATCTGCTGCATTTCCAACTGCATCAGTTATAATAAGCTGAATTCCTTTCCTGTCTTCTCCTACAACACCTTTTATAGCCTCTATTCCATTTATGGATCCTATATAATCACCTAAATATATATCTTTAGGATCAATTTTCAAGCCGATATTCATTCTAAATACTTCCTTTAGATATTGCTCATAAGCGATTCTTCCTTCATCATCCTTAGTATGTACAGCTAATCGGACCTTTTTCCCTTGTCCGTGTAGAACCTCAACAGTATTCATTAAATCAGCTATATGCCTTAGGGTATCTGCTGAGCAAATAATAGTAACCTCATCGGCTGTTTCAAATGAAATCCTTTCCAGGTATTGAGATAATTCAGCACTTCTTGCTGTTGCTATAGATATATCTTCCGCCCAATTTGCTCTGGAAACTATAGACTCAATACCAGTATAGCGCTTGGCAACCTTGGCTATGTAAGGGCGACCTTCTGATTGCCACTTTTCAGAGAGCCTTTCTGCTCCGATTTTAGCCAGTTCTCTGCTTATTTTTCTTCTAAGCACCCTTTCCTCTACAAAATCATCCCATGAAAGGTTGATTTTTCTAAGATAGTCTACTTCATCTAGATCGCTTCCTTTTTGCGCAAGGTATTGGGCAAATGTAGGATAATTAGTGAACAGCAAGTCTGTATTGCTATCCAAAAACAATAAGCTAAGTTCACTAAGCGAGTCAAGTAGCTTTTTCGTCATATCGTATACCCATTTATTCTCAACCTTCAAATCCTCTGAAAGCGCATCGGTAATTTGAGTAAAGGCACTATCAAGAAATTCTGATTGATGAATACCTTGAGGCAGTCCGTCTTTCGCTATGATTTCTATTGCTCCTGAGTCGGTGTGCCATACAGCAGATGATGCATCTTTGCGGTATGGTTGAAGGGCCGCAAAATCAAATTGGTTTCCATTTATATTTACAAAATCACCTAAAGTGCCTGATTTATCAGATGCAAACTGCTTAAATGCCACGTCTAAGAACTGGTGTAAAATAACTGCCGGTGAATCCTCTGCCAGCGGAATAGTTTTTCTAGCCTCCCACCATTCCTTTAACGCTTTGACTTCACTGGGTTTAAATATATTCAAAAGGCAAATAGCCTCGATAATATTATTATCTCTCAATGCAACAATAAGAGACCATATTCTCCACGAAAGATGTTTATCAACGAAACTAGGATCCAGTCCTTGAAACCATGAAGGTATAGGTAAGACCTCCTCACCTCTCATAATTCTACCCAACTGTTCTAATGTGCCATGTAGCTCTTCAGAGACAGCTTCATTGATTTTAAAACGAACTCGGTCTATATAAATGTGGGTTACTTCATAACGTTCTGAGCCACTTCTTCTTTCCTCTTGAGATTTTCTTTTAAACATTAAGGAGATGCGATGATCTCCAAAATCTAGATATGCCTCTACATCATAACCCATATATGCTTTCCATTCTACTGGTGATTCATTATTAATAGTGTCCCAATCAAAATAGCCTTCATTAGCAATAACGTTAGCTTGAATAAGAAGATTCATAGCAGAAGTACTTCCAACTATTGGAACATCTCCTGCAGTACCAATCAAAAATCTCTGTGTTATTCTCATAACATCTGCATCCTTTACCATGCTTAAGATTTCAAATCCACCTACTTCCTCCCCTGCAATTTTTTCCATCAAGCCTCTAACTGTTACATTGCTACCTTTAAATATTGCCTCTCCTGTTGATAGTAACGTATCTATTGGCCCACCCAAATAACGATAACTTTTAAGCTTTCTTGCTAAATGATAAGCCAATAATAATGTCTGGGCTCTGGATTTATTAGTAGAACTTACGCGCTCTGTCGGTGAATTCATCAACGCCACTAAAAGATCAAGCATAAATTGCTCATGATTATTTCTGTAATTTTCCCTTGGAAGAAGAACTGCCGATGATAACGGCACAACATAACTTCCAGCATAAGCTTTTCCATCTAACCTAATTTCTAACTCATAATCCCCGTATACATCTCCTGGTGAAGATTTAATAATCAGCTCAGGACCAGCCTCGCCAAATTGCTCAAAAGGTTTAATGGACTCACCAAGCTCTATAAAACCAGTATCTACCAAATTTCTTATAACAGTATCAATTGGAAATCCATTCACTGCATTTGAGTCTTCTGTAAATACAGAAAACATGCCAACGATATGCCATATTTTTTCCATTTCCCCAATCCCTAAGAAACCACTTCTTTTAGCTACTTGTGATATTCCAAATGCCGTATAATCCTTTCTTGAACGCCCAGTCGTTTTAGCCGGTTCGCTAAGATCTATTTCGGTTACGATATAGATATCACCCGTTATCGTCACAACAACGGTACCTGGAGAAAGAATTTCTGAAAGTGCTGCTCTCTTGGCATCAAGATCGGGTGATTGGATAACTTCCATAACCATATCAAGAGGAGTTATCCTAGTCTCAGGAAGGGCTTCAAGTTTTTCTACAAAATATGTTATCTTTGTTAGCAAGCGTAAAATAGCTTTCAATGCATCATCTTGTGTTATGCCAAGCTCTTCTTCTTTTGCTGCCCGTAGTTCTGCTGCAAGCTTTGATAGCTCCTGATATGCTTGGTCGGCAAATAAGAAATTTTTCCCTAATACCTGAATTACTCTTTTATATACCTCGGCTTTATTTATTTCGTTAGCTTCCATCAATCTCTCTAACATATGTTCGCCAGTTGATATATCTTCAAAATTATCATGACTCAAGAAAGAAACAATAAGCGTTGGTATTATAGGCGTAGTCTCTGCCAGCTTGACAAAATCCTCTTTCCCCATCTCAGCGATAGCCTTAAGTGTCAGGACTTCATTGCCACCTCGTTCTTTATGTATAGCCTCTACAGCTGCTCTTAGTTGAATTGGGTTATCAACAGCCTCTAGGGCAATTCTTACCGGGGCGATTAATGCATCAACCTGATCCTGTGGTATTGTTTCTCCAGCTGGAACACCTCTTAATGCTGCTTTCCACTGTGCCTCAGTTACTCCTGCAACACCGTAAAGTTTTTTGGCAATCTGATTAACCATTGGTTCATTGGCATCGGTGCGAGCCCGTAATGAACCAACAATATCAGCAACTTCACCTCTGCCAGCTTTTTCAGTTAAATCCGTATCTGTTGCAAGAGGAGGAACTAAGGCATAAGCATTTGAGATTTTGGTTAATTCTGTTAAGGGAATGGAAAAGCTGGAAATTATGAAGAATTCTAATATTAATACAGTAACAACCTTAAATAAGGAACGTTTCATTTTACATCTCCTACTTGCTTATCTGCCATTTTTAATGTATTTTAATAAGTCTTTAATACTATAGGAAATAAAAAACCTATAAAACGCATAGGTTTTCAATAAAAAGTATGCCATATTTTAGGGATTTGTCAAGGTTAGCAGGCTATAGTTTTTATATAA
>CAZOIE010000139.1:1526-5023 GCA_964579905.1 uncultured Planctomycetia bacterium | reverse complement strand
CTCTACTAAAGAAGAGAAAGCATTTTTCTTTCCTCTGATTGCGTTATGAAATTTTCCTATCCCGTCTAGTGAGCTTCCAAGTAAAATAGACTTTGGGTTATACTTCTTTTTTATTTCTTTTACCTTCTCAATAATTAGATTTGTGTTTAATCCATTCGTCAATATAGTTATTGAGGCATCCGGTAGATGCTTAACAATGATTCCACATATATCTACTATATCCTTCCTTAAAAATGGCTCGCCACCGCTAAGCGCAACAGTTTTAACTTTCTTAATATAGGACGAATTCTTTACGAGACCTTCTATTTCTTTTAAAGTAAGCTCTTTTACCTTACTAAACACTCTTTTATCATAATCCCATAAATCACACATACTACACTTACTATCACAATTGTATGTCAGTTCTATGTGAAGCTCTTCGGGCCCCTGCTCTGGGCCATCTATTTCAATCTTATCTATTTGCCGATTCACAACTTCATTCACTTTGTTCCTCAATTTACTTATAAACTGTTCCTTAGAAAACTCTAAATTGGTTGGGTTTGTTATAATATCAGAATATAATCTACTATGTTTTCGCGTAATGCTTCCCCAATTATATTTATTCTCTACCAGTTTACGAGCATTCTGTGTAATTTCTTGACGAAGGTCTTTATTTTTAATTAAATTAACAACGCTATCGGCAAATTCCTCTGGATTATTTGCAATCAATATTTGTCTTTTGTGTTCTGCATCTATACCTACAGCGCCTTTTTTGGTAGATACAACCGGAATACCGCAGGCCATCGCCTCTAATACTTTTCCTTTTATCCCAGCACTTATGCGAAGCGGGCTTACAAATACAGTAGAACCTCTCAAATATGGTCTAACATCATCAACTGTACCAGTTACCGTTACGCCATCATATCTAACCAACGACTTAACAGGATTTGTTGGTTCAGATCCAACTACTACAAATTCAACATCTTTAATTCTCTGCTTTATTATGGGAAAAATTTCATTAGTAAAATAAACAGCTGCATCTTCATTGGGATAATGTTTATAGTGACCTACGAAAACTAACCTGTTTGTAACATCACTCTTACCTTCAAGGGAAAAATAATCTACATCAACACCGGTCTGTATGAGATGGGTGTTAACATTTGGAAATAACTTCTTTAGTAGCTTACTATCATGATTCGATAGAGTAATTATATTGCTTAATTTCTTATAGCTGTTTCTATGAAACCGCTCTCGTTTTAGATATTCAAAAAAGTTTGATAGTAAGTTTTTATGGTTATACCTATAATAAGACCTTGAAAATGATAAAAGGCTTACATCATGTTCTGTATAAACAACAGGAATAAATTTTATAGAATCCAATAAGTACAAGAGTTCATTAGACTCTATCTGAATAATATCTAAGGGTATTGTTTCTTGAATTTCTTTTAGCTTTTCTATTAGTTCCAAGCTATAGGCATATTTATAGTTATCAGGAAATATTGTGTTAGGTAACAACGGTTCATCTTTATAAACTGTGAATACCTTATCAAATATCTCTTCTAACTTCGGGATGTATTCAAATTCATCTTCTTTATGTATCAATGTCAAAAGGTGTATATTGTATTTATCTCTTAAATTTTTCACTAAGGTAGAAATTCTAATATTGCCACCACGATCTAGCGGATATGGAACAAAATGAGTTACAAGCAAAATATTTCTTTTATCTTCTCGTTTAAAATGACTAAAACCATTTTTCCTGAAATTTTCATAGTAATTCATACAATCGTTAAATATCTTGCTATCGCCAGTTTTAACATACGCCCTTTCTTTAAACTTATAAAATAGTGCGAGCGGTAACAGATTTAGCGCCCACAAAAAACCCCTCAGAAATGGAAAACCCTGCTTTTGAAGATTCGCTGGCAATAAATTAAAATGATTCTTTAAAATCGCCCAATCAGTAATATTCTTCCATATAAAAGAAATTTCATTCTTTATTTCCTTATGTCTTTCATAGGTCAATGTAGCTTTGCCCTTGTGATACATTAGGCTTTTTGGTTCATAAATTACTTTTAAGCCTCTTTTCCATGCCCTGTAAGAAATATCGATATCTTCCCAGCAATTAGGTTTATAGATTTTATTGAAACCTCCGAGCCATAAAAAATCACTTTTTCTAAAAACCATTGCACCGCCAATAGCAAATACAGTTGGAGAAGATTCATATATTTTATCACCATTACCCATTTCTGATTCATTCCACAGACTTATATATCCATCTCTAAAATGACCCATATGCATCCCCCAAATAAATGTTTCTTTGTCCCAGCCATATAGTTTGGGTGTTACAGCAAATACATCTTCATCTCTGAAATGTTCTCTTATGGGTCCTAAAAAGCCTTCGGTAACAAGGATATCATTATTTATTAAAACTATAAGCTCATTTTTAGCCTCTTTAATACCTCTGTTACAAGTATATCCAAATCCACTGTTTTTCTTATTTTTAATCATCCTTACTAATGGGTAGTTCTTTTTGACATATTCAAATGTACCATCAGTGCTACCATCATCTACAACCAAAATCTCATTATCACTTCCTCTAAATTCATCTAGGCAGACAATAGAATCTAAACATTTTTTCAATAAATCCAATCCATTCCAACTAGGTATAACAATGCTTACTTTCAGGTTAGAAAAGGGAACAATTTTTCTCTTGGGCTGGTCTTTCTTAATAAAAGGCTTTAAAATCTTCCAAAGAGTATTTTCAAAAAGGAATACAAGATAAATAAAAAGAAGGAAGGGTATGGTACTAATAACTGTTAGGAATATAGGTAATTTACTCAATATTTGTCTAATTGACTTTAAAATAAGTTTTAGATTCCACAGAAGAGTCCATAGAGGTCTTAGGACATATTTAAAACCTTCTGAATCATATATACCTCTAAGTTCATTAAGTTTATTCTGCAGCTCTAAATTTATATTGTTTAACTCTTTCGTTTGTTCGGAAATAATAATATTCTTAGAGTCAATTTCACTCTTTAATTCGTTAAGTTCCTGGGTTTTTTTAGCTATAACTCTAGAGAGCTGAGATAGCTCTTTATCTTTGCCGGATATTTGGTCAGAGAGTTGGGAGAGCTCTTTATCTTTTTGGCTCAATTGATTATCTCTATTAGCAACCTCATGTATTTTTTCTTTAACTTGATCTGAGAACTTAACAAGTTCCCTGTTTTTCTTGGCTATTTGAGCATCTCGTAACGATAGCGCTTGCTTTAAATTATCCAATTCTTCATTTTTTTGAAAAAGTTCAGTATTTTTTCTTAATACCTCTTCTAATCTATAATCAAGTTGTTTTCTAAAATTGTTTAACTTAAATTTCAGACTATTTAGCTCCTCATCTTTTTCAATAAGATCACCGTCTCTCATAAGAATTTCATCAAGTCTATCCCTGAGCTGGTCATGGAGCTGGAATAGCTCTTGATCCTTGTCTGATATTTGGTCAGAGAGTTGGGAGAGCTCTTGATCCT
>CAZOIE010000139.1:0-1426 GCA_964579905.1 uncultured Planctomycetia bacterium | reverse complement strand
TCCTTGTCTGATATTTGGTCAGAGAGTTGGGAGAGCTCTTGATCCTTGTCTGATAAAAGATTATCAGTAGAGTGTAGCGCATCTTTTATAATGTTAATCTCTTTTTCTAATGACTCTAAACTATTAGTTTTTTCTGTTATCTCGCTTTCTTTTTCAGATAGTTTCGCCTCGTATATATTAGTTTTGTTTTTTAAGTTGTTATTATCTACTTCTATCTCCTTCACTTTTCTTTCATACATATTCAAAAAAGCGTGCTGCTTTTTAATTTCCTTCAGCAATGCATCATTTTCATAATTTGCTATTTTACTTACCTGGCTCAACATATCTTTCAATATAACATCAACATTTTCTGGATGATGTTTAAGTAATTTCAAAATTACATCTGGGAATATTTTATAGATCTTTCCATAAGAAATAACGTCTTTAGCAGCTGTGAAAAATCCAGAACCTAATATAGAATCTGCCAATTTCCACGGAAAATGTTTAGCTAAATACAATAGTCTATTTCTTTCAATATAAAATCTAGATACTTCTCCATCGCTAGAGCCATGAAAAATATGGTATGCTTTGCTTTTTGGTACAAATATTAACTTATATCCCACTTTTCTAAGCTTATACGAAACTTCCACATCTTCACCATACATAACAAAATCTTCATCAAACAAACCTACTTTTAGCAAGCAAGATTTTCTATATAATACAGCTGCACCGCAAAGACTATCTACTTCCTCTGTCTTGTCATATAAACTTTTACGTCTTCCAGCACCCCGCTCATTCCAATAAAAATTAGGAAGTTCGTAATGACCCGCATTCTGAATATATCTTCCATTAATTGTCAATACTTTGCTGCCAACAGCTGCAATACTATCGTTAGGCTCTATAACATCAACCAATTCTGCAAGCCAATATTTATCTACCTTTACATCGTTATTTACCAAAGCAACATATTCCCCCTTGGCTTTCTTAATGCCCAAATTATTAGCTTTACAGTAATTATTAACATCATTTTTAATGATCTTTACCTTGGGATATCTTGCTCTAGTAAAGCGCAAAGAATCATCAGTGGAACAATTATCTACCATAAAAATCTCTAGCTTGTTTTTTGCATACTTTAATCTATGTAAAGAGTCAAAGCATGACTTTAAATATTTTCTGCCATTGTAATTAACTATAATTATCGATATGCGGGGGGATTTTTTACTCATAATATCCTCTTTGAGAAAAATTGGTTAAAAGAATTAGTCATTGTAGTATTAATAGTGCATCATAATCAAAAATTTCCAATAGCCTCTATTATCTCTATGGTAAAAGCCAGTTCCATTCGTGCCCACAATAAACTGTACCATGATCTTTTAGGTCTGAGAGAATTTTGAACAAATATACACCATGATGACAAACCGCTATTTTTCTTTTTTCAAGATCGGAT
>CAZOIE010000138.1:1405-5029 GCA_964579905.1 uncultured Planctomycetia bacterium | reverse complement strand
ATAAGTGATGAGAAGCCTGATTATCTTGGCGTTGCCTTTGATTTAAAAGGACCAACCTTTAGGCATAAGATGTATGAAGAATATAAAATTCACAGGAAGCCTATGCCCGATGAGCTCGTTGAACAGATTGAGCCCATTAAGGAGATACTACGTGCATATAGGATTGAGATGTTTGAAAAAGAGGGGTACGAGGCAGACGATATACTAGCAACCATTTCAACAAAGCTATCTTCAAAATCGCTGGATGTATATATTGTTACAGGCGATAAAGACACCCTTCAATTGGTAAATGACAACATAAAGGTTTATAACACCCACAAGGATGGTTTGATTTTTGATCAGAAGCTTGTAAAAGAGAACTTTGGAGTTGAGCCAGAGAGAATAGTCGATCTTATGGCTCTTATGGGTGATTCCTCTGATAATATACCAGGAATACCGGGGATTGGTTTTAAAACCGCAACCAGCCTGCTTAATGAATTTGGTAGCCTTGATAATTTGTTCTCCAATCTAAATAAGGTAAAAAATGAAAAACTAAGAGATAATTTAAAGAGAAATAAAGACAAGGCTATCCTAAGCAGAGAGCTGGCATTCTCCAAGATCGATGTACCCATTAAGTTTAAATTGGATAACATGCAACTTAAGGAGCCTGATTGTTCAAAGCTTTTTGAGCTATTTAAGAGATTTGAGTTTAAAAGCCTTTTAAAGGATTTTGCACCTACTGAAACATGTTCAAACTTAGATTATAGTCTTATAGATACAAAAAAGGCTTTTGATGGTTTTTTACCTAAGCTTAAAAAAGAGAAGCTGTTCGCATTTGATTTTGAGACTACGAGTGCTGACCCTATGCGTGCTGAGGTGGTGGGAATATCATTTTCCTTTAAGAAAAAGCAAGCCTACTATATAGCCATATTAAACCAGGGAAAGTATCTCGTCGATCCAAAGCATGTTTTTAAATCACTAAAAGATATATTTGAAACGCCTGTCTACAAAAAGATAGGTCAGAATCTGAAATATGAGAAGATAATA
Organism: uncultured Planctomycetia bacterium; assembly: GCA_964579905.1. Classification (GTDB taxonomy): domain Bacteria; phylum Omnitrophota; class Gorgyraeia; order VGKN01; family VGKN01; genus CAZOIE01. The sequence goes on along the minus strand of CAZOIE010000138.1, from coordinate 4,003 downwards.
TTGAAGAATTTAGGAATAGACCTGCGAGGGGTTTACTTTGATACCATGATAGCTTCCTACCTTATAAATCCCTCTAAAAGCAACCATAATCTTGATGATATAGCACTTCAAAATTTAGGTCTACGACTCACCTCAATTGAGCAGCTGGTAGGAAAGGGAAAAAACCAACTAAGCATGGCAGATGTTGATATTGAAAAAATATGTAACTATGGATGTCAGGATTCAGATATAACTTTTCGGTTAAGCGAAGTGCTTAAAAAGCACCTTAAGAAGTTTGAGCTTGAGGATTTGTTTTATAAGATAGAGATTCCACTGATAGACTCTTTAGCGCATATGGAGCTAAACGGAGTGAAAGTAGATACTAAATTATTATGTACACTTTCTTCTCAAATGAAAAAAACCATTGAAAAATTAACAAAAGAGGTGTATAAAATATCTGGATGTACGTTTAATATAAACTCCACCAAACAGCTCTCAAGCGTCCTATTTGAGACACTAAAACTTCCCCCAGTTAAAAGAACCAAAACAGGTTATTCTACTGATGAGGAAGTTCTTAAAACTCTAGCTAAAACGCACAATATAGCTAAGATACTGCTTGAATATAGAGAGCTTTCTAAGCTTAAAACCACATATGTAGATAGCTTATCTGAGTTAATTAATCCCAAAACCGGCAAGGTTCATACATCCTTTAATCAAACCGTTGCTCAAACAGGTAGACTCTCAAGCTCAAGTCCTAACCTTCAGAATATACCAATAAAGACAGCCGAAGGTAGAAAGGTTAGAAGAGCATTTATATCGGATAAGGATTCAAACGTACTGATCTCCGCTGATTATTCGCAGATTGAGTTAAGAATTTTAGCTCACCTAAGCAACGATGAAAAGCTGATCGAGGCATTTAAGAAAGACAGAGATATACACCTTCACACAGCAAGTTTAATCTTTGACGTGGAGGAAGAATCTGTAACTGACGAGATGCGCAACAGTGCCAAGACGGTAAATTTTGGCATAGTTTACGGTATGAGTCCGTATGGTCTTTCAAGAGACCTGCGGATTGATCCGAAAGAGGCAAAGGAGTTCATAGATTCCTATTTTCACAGATATCCAAAGGTAAAGGATTATCTAAACGAACAGATTGCTTATGCGAAAAAGCACGGCTTTGTGAAAACTTTGTTTAATAGAAGACGTTATATTCCAGATATCTCAAGTCCCAATATGCAAACTAGGCAGTTTGCCGAGCGCACCGCTATAAATACACCTATTCAAGGCTCAGCAGCTGATCTTATCAAACTTGCCATGTTGGATATCCATAGGTTGTTTGAGGAAGACAAGCTTTCTTCTAAGTTAATATTGCAGGTACACGATGAACTGGTTTTTGATTGTGCTAAAGGAGATTTGGATAAATCAAAGCGCATTATAAAAGATGCAATGGAGAATGTCATTAAACTCTCTGTCCCAATAAAGGTTTCTATAAAGTCTGGCAGTAATTGGCTTGATATGAAGTAGCCGAATAGGCACCCCGTAGGGAGATTGAGGATGATCATATGAAAAAGCATATTAAAGTATTATTTTGCTCAAGCGAAGTTCTGCCTTTTGCTAAGACAGGCGGACTTGCAGATGTAGCAGGTTCCTTGCCCATTGAGCTTGAAAAGTTAGGCGTAGATCTAAGGATTACGATGCCAAAATATAAGGGCATAGATAGTAAGGTTGCCGTAATAGGTAAGGACATAAAGGTTCATTTTATAGAAAATGATGGATATTTTTCAAGAGATGACCTATACGGGAACGATAAAGGAGATTTTACTGATAACCTAGAGAGATTTGTATTTTATTCAAAGGAAAGTCTAAAGCTTCCTAAGGATATAGGTTTTAAACCTGATATTATACATTGTAATGATTGGCAAAGTGCTTTAATTTCTATCTATTTAAAAAATACCCTGGCAAAGGACGAATTTTATAGCGATATCAAGAGTATTTTTACTATACATAATTTGTCATACCAGGGAATGTTTGCTAAGAGTGAGTTTGAGAAACTTGGACTAGACTGGGATTTATTTAGCGTAGATGGTCTTGAGTATTACAACAAGGTGAACCTTATGAAGGGAGCGCTACTTTTTTCAGATGTTATCACTACGGTGAGCCCAACATATGCTAAGGAAATACAGACAAAGGAATATGGCCATGGGCTAGAAGGCGTGCTTACAAAGCGCTCTGAGAGCTTGGTTGGAATATTGAATGGGCTTGACTACAAAATTTGGAATCCTCTGAAGGATAAACTTATATCAAAGCGGTATACATTTTCAAGACTCAACGACAAATATATCAATAAGCGCTCACTTCAAAGACAGCTAGGCTTAGAGATCAACGATAAAATACCTTTATTTGGTATTATCTCAAGGATGGTTGATCAAATGGGAGTGGATATACTGATTGAGTGTTTTGATAAGATGCTTAAAGAGCCACTTCAATTTATTCTCCTTGGAAAGGGCGAGCAAAAGTACCAGGAGTTCTTTAAGAAAGTCCAACGTTACTATGATACCAGAGAAGCGGTTACTCAAGACAATGATGATGATATAGCACAGCAGCAATATGCTGGAAGCG
>CAZOIE010000138.1:0-1395 GCA_964579905.1 uncultured Planctomycetia bacterium | reverse complement strand
TTCTTATGCCATCAAAGTATGAGCCATGCGGGCTTGGCCAGCTTATAAGTTTAAAATATGGAACCGTTCCCCTTGTTAGAAATACCGGCGGTTTGGCAGATACTATAATTGATTCAGATGAAAACCCAGAGCATGGAAATGGCTTTACATTTAGTAATTTCTCAAACGGTGATTTCCTTGATGCGGTTAGTAGGACGCTTAAGGCATACAATGATAAGATTAGGTGGAAATCGATTATACAAAGAGGAATGAACGCGGACTTTTCTTGGAAGAAGTCAGCAAGGAAGTATCTAGAGATCTACAGACACTTGATACATAGTTAATAGTCAGGGGAAATTTTAGTGAAGGTAATAGGAGTAACTGGGAGTTTTGGTACCGGCAAAAGTACGGTTAGTGGTTTTTTGAAGGATCTAGGTGCACATGTCCTTGATCTTGATAAGATCTCTCATGGGTTACTAAAAGAGGATGAAAATATAAAGCAACAGATTGTATCGTACTTTGGTAAGCAGATATTGGACAGGAGCGGCTTGATAGATAGAAAGAAATTATCAAAGAAGGTGTTTGTAAGTAAAAATGAACTTAAGCACTTATGTGGTGTTATTCACCCAGCTGTTGAAAAAGTTTTAAAAAGTAATCTAGATGAAATAAAAAGAACAGATAAGGATGCTATCGTGGTAATAGATGCACCCCTTCTAATAGAGGTTGATTTAATACCGCTGGTGGATACAGTAATACTTGTAAGGACGAACCTAGAGGTTCAGATTAAACGATGTAAGAGTAAGTTCAAGATTTCTCAGGCAGATGTTTTAAAAAGGGTGAAATCTCAAATGAGCTTAAAGGAGAAAGAGAGGTTTGCTGATTTTATTATTGATAACAGTTCGAGTAAACAAAATACAAGGCTACAGACGAAAAAAATATTTGAAATTATAAATTAAAAATTTTTAAAGGAGGAAGAAATGGCTACAAGTGATTTAAATCTGGATGGTCTTAAAAAAATGAAGATAACAGAATTAAATAAGGCTGCTAAAAGTTTGAATATAAATAATGTAAGTGGTCTTAAAAAGCAGGATTTAATTTTTAAAATACTGCAAGGCCAGGCAGAGAAAAATGGGCTTATCTTCGGTGAAGGAGTGCTTGAAATATTGCAGGAGGGTTTTGGGTTTTTAAGGAGTCCAAATTATAACTATTTACCCTGCCCTGATGATATATATGTTTCTCCAAGTCAGATAAGGAGGTTTAACTTAAAAACAGGAGATATAATTGGCGGCCAGATACGGCCTCCCAAAGAGGGTGAGAGATATTTTGCCCTTCTTAAGGTTGAAGCGGTGAATTATGAAAACCCCGAGTCAACTAAGGATAAAATACTGTTTGACAATCTGACGCCTCTTTATCCCC
>CAZOIE010000137.1:0-5055 GCA_964579905.1 uncultured Planctomycetia bacterium | reverse complement strand
GTTCCTTCCGGCATAGCGGCGGTTATAGCAACTATCTTTGAATTCTTCCTTGCAATGGCCCTAATGTAATCGGAAAAGGCAGCTGTAAAGCTTGTTCCAGAGCTAGAAGACTTCTTGATCTCGCCTGTTTTAACAATAAATGGGGTTGTACCGTGAAATTTGTGGGGTGACTCCTCAGCAAACGAATAGCCCTTACCTTTTTTGGTAATAAGGTGTAATAATATAGGATCGTTCATATTCTTTATGTTCTGCATAGTTCTTACCAAAAGCACCACATTGTGCCCATCCATGGGGCCAAAATACCTAAAGCCAAGCTCCTCGAATATAATGCCAGGTACGAGTAAACTTTTAAGACCCTCCTCGAGCTTCCTAGCAGCACGTGCAACACGAAAACCCAATTTAGGGATTCTGCGCATCAGCCTCTCAATATCTTTCCTTATACGGTTATATATAGGACTGGTTACAACCCTGTTTAAATACCTGCTCATTGCCCCAACGCTCGGCGAAATGGACATCTCGTTATCATTGAGGATAACTATAAAATCCTTTGAGAAATGGCCTGCGTGATTCAAGGCCTCAAGCGCCATCCCGCCTGCAAGCGAGCCATCCCCTATAAAAGCTATAACCTTATTGGTCTTTTTAGAAAGCTCCCTGGCAGCAACCAATCCCAAGGCAGTAGAAATAGATGTAGAACCATGTCCAACGGTAAAGGTATCATACAAACTCTCTTCCCTGTTTGGAAACCCGCTTAAGCCCTCAAAGGTTCTTAGGCTCTTAAAAAGATGCTTTCTCCCTGTTAAGATCTTATGTGCATACGCCTGATGACCAACATCCCAAATTATAAAATCATCCGGTGTATCAAATACATAATGTAGTGCCACTATTATATCTACCGCCCCGAGGCTTGGGGCAAGATGCCCACCGGTCTTTGAAACGGTATCTATGATAAAAGATCTTATCTCCTCGCACAACTGTGGAAGTTGAGTTATCTTTAAGGCTTTTAAGTCTTTCGGTGAATTTATCTTATCAAGTAATTTACCCACCTAATTTCTCCAATCAATACTTTCTATTTAATGTAAAATCCAAAAGTGCGCCTAAGGCCTGGCCCTTTTTATCAAGGGGTTCTATAATCTTTTTTGCCTTTTTTGCAAGCCTTGAGGCCTCTAGATACGCACGCTGTCTTCCGAATAGCTTAACGTATCCCTCGTTGTCTAATATATCATCGACTATCTGAAATATAAGGCCTATGTACTCTCCAACCTTATACATCTTCTTTACCTGTGATTCATTGGCTCCGGCACTAATAGCGCCCGCCTTTAACGATATAGCTATAAGCATACCTGTCTTATGTATATTTACATACTCAAGTGTGGCAAAATCGACTTCTTTATCTTTAAGCTCCAGATCCACTACCTGGCCACCTATCATTCCATATGTAGAAATAGCATGCGATATCTCATTTATAATTTTCAATTTCCTCTTATTAGAGCTCTCCTTTGACATAGCATTAAAGGCGAGCGTCAAGAGGCCATCTCCTGCTAGTATTGCAGTTGATTCAGAGAACTTCTTATGTGACGTTGGCTTACCACGTCTCATATCATCATTGTCAAGGGCCGGTAGATCATCATGTATAAGGGAATAGTTATGGATCAATTCCAAGGCACACGCAACATCTATAGCATCAGAATCTTTGCCACCTGTGGCCTCACAACTTGCTAAACAGAATATAGGCCTTATTCTCTTGCCGCCAGAAAAAACAGTATACCTCATTGCCCTATGTATCTCTTTAGGATACTCACTTGCCTTAGGCAAAATCTTATCAAGGTGCTTATTTACAGCTAGCGCCTTTGATTTTAGATATGTGCGTAGGTTAAATTTACTCTTCTTCATTATCCTCAAAATCTTTCAACTTGAACTTACCATCGGATGTCTTTGTAAGAAGCTCGACCTTCTTCTGGGCAGCCTCTAATTTTTTGGCACAATCCTTTGCGAGCTTGATTCCTTCCTCGTATCGCTTAAGGGAATCGGAGAGAGAAAGACTCCCGCCTTCAAGATCCAATACAATCTTCTCCAGTTTCTTTAATGCCTCTTCAAACTTAATATCAGCCATAACTTTACTCCATCTTATTTATTATAAACATCTTCTATTACGCTTACAATGCTGCCTTGGGACAATCTAGTTTTTATGCGCTGTGATTTTTTAAGTCTTCCAACATTCTTTACAATAGCGCCCTCTGGATGCGTTGTGGTTATGCTATAGCCCCTTGAAAGTATGGACAGGGGACTCAGCGTATCAAGTTTAGAAAGCATTGCTTTAAAGGCATGTTCCTTTAGTTTAAGTATATAGGAAAGATTCATTGTTATGTTCTTTGTCAACTCATCTACCCTTTGCGCATACTGCCGCAACTTGTTTATGGGGTTTTCCAACACATAGCTTTTTAAAAGCGCACTTAAGTCTTTTATCTTATGAAGCAGGCTTACGCTCATACGAGTTGAATAAGTATCTATTATATCCAAAAGCTCCTGCTTTTTTGATACTACAAGTTCAGCTGCAGCAGAAGGCGTTGGTGCCCTAAGATCAGATACAAAATCTGATATGGTAAAGTCCGTTTCATGGCCTATCGCCGATATTACGGGAATTGAAGACGCGTATATAGCCCTTGCTACTACTTCCTCATTAAAGGCCCATAGATCCTCTATGCTTCCTCCCCCCCGCGCAATTATCATAACATCTATCTTGCCAAATTTATTAAAATCCTCTATCGCAGATGCAATTTCTGCTGCTGAGTGTTTACCCTGAACCCTTACAGGGTTTATTATGACCTCTATATTGCCAAACCTACGGCCCAAAACATTTAATATGTCCCTTATAACCGCACCAGTCGGTGAGGTAACCACGCCTATCGATTTTGGAAGTAGCGGTATCGGTTTCTTATGTGCTTCATCGAACAGCCCTTCTTTTGAAAGCCGCTTCTTCAACTGTTCAAAGGCAAGCGCAAGCGCACCTACGCCCTTAGGCTCTACCTTTTCAACATATAGCTGGTACTGACCCCTCTCCTCATATAAGGAAATATTACCAAAGCACACTATATTTTGACCATCTTCTAACTTGAACTTCATATACTGAGCGGTCCATCTCCATAGTACGCATTTTAAAACAGCCTCTTTATCCTTTAGGTCGAAGTAGGTGTGTCCGGATGGATAAAGCTTCAGGTTTGATATCTCACCCTCAACCCACAACCCCTTAAAGCTCTGTTCTATTATGACCTTTATGTTTCTTGTAAGCTCTGTTACGGAATATATATGCCTATCTTCTTTCTTGGACATAATTACTTTAATTTCCTCTGTATCCTTTTAATAGATGTGGCTTTCCCGGCCTTTGCCTCAACCTCAAATACTACGCCATGCAACTGCACATCGTTTTGTGCAACCTGAAACCTGGTTGGAAGCTGAGTTATGAAGCGCTCAAGTATCTCCTCAACGGTCCTTCCTATAACAGTCATGCCCAGATCGGTTATGTAGGCGGTACCCTTTGAAAGAATCTTCTCATCCGCTGTTTGGATATGGGTATGCGTACCTAAAAGTGCACTTACCGTGCCATTAAGAAAATGGCTCATCGCCACCTTCTCGGAGGTAGCCTCTGCATGAAAATCAACTATTATAATCTGGGCTTTATCCTTTATACGATCGAGTTCTTGCCTCATCCTCTTAAAGGGACACTCAAGAGTATTCATAAAAACCCTTCCGACAAGGTTTATAACACATATGGAAACATCCTCATTCAACTCATATATTTGAGAACCCCTGCCCGGTGTACCCTCGGGAAAATTAAGGGGGCGAAGGAGCCTGCTTTCAATATTTATAATATCTAAGACCTCCTTCTTTTTCCATATATGGTCACCGCTTGTTAGTACATCAAGACCTGATTCAAGTAGCTCCTTGCACACACTTACGGTAACGCCGCTGCCACCTGCTGCATTTTCTGCATTCCCAATAGAAAAATCTATATCCTCTTCCTTCTTGATCTTGGGAAGTAATTCCTTGACAGCGTCCCTGCCGGGTCTGCCGGTTATATCTCCTATTACTAGTATCTTAAGTTTTTCTTTCATATGCTAAGGCTCTCTTTAAAGCATCTCTACTGGTCTTCCAGATATATTGCTTATTACTAACATCTCAGGTTTTTCTTTCATTACTTAGCGTACTCTACAGCCCTAATTTCCCGAATAACGGTCACCTTAATCTGGCCAGGATATTCAATGCTCTCCTCTATCTTCTTGGTTATCTCCCTAGCCAAAGCTAATGCGGCATTATCGTTTACCCTGTTGGGTTGGACGATAACCCTTATTTCGCGGCCTGCCTGTATAGCATAAGCCTTATCAACACCCTTAAAGGAATCTGCTATAAACTCAAGCTTCTCAAGTCTCTTGACGTATGCCTCAAGGGTTTCTGCACGTGCACCAGGCCTGCTTGCACTTATTGCGTCTGCTGCCTGTATTAAAACGGCGTAGATAGAATTTGCCTCAACATCCTCATGATGTGCCTCAACCGCATGGATAACTCTATCATTTTCAGAATACTTCTTAAGAAGATCCACGCCTATCTTTGCATGTGTACCCTCAACCTCATGGCTTACGGCCTTTCCAATATCATGCAACAAACCTATACGCTTTGCAAGCTTCTCATCCAAACCAAGCTCACCTGCCATAATAGACATAAGGTTGGCAACCTCCTTTGAATGCGTCAGGGCATTCTGGCCGTAGCTCATTCTGTATCTAAGCTTACCTAATAATTTGATTATCTCGGAATGTACGCTATGAAGGCCTAGTTCAAATACAGCCTTCTCGCCCTCTTCACGTATAGTATTTTCTATCTCCTTCTTTGCCTTATCTACTACCTCTTCAATGCGGGCAGGATGAATTCTACCATCAACTATAAGCTTTGAAAGAGCAATACGCGCTACCTCCCTTTTTATCGGGTCAAATCCAGAGAGTATAACAGCTTCTGGCGTATCATCAACTATTACATCTATACCTGTTGCAACCTCAAAGGCACGAA
>CAZOIE010000136.1:0-5077 GCA_964579905.1 uncultured Planctomycetia bacterium | reverse complement strand
ATTTTAAAACATCTTTCATCTAAAGTGTAACGTAACTGTTCATTTATTATATAGTATAATATTATATTCTTGACAATTTATTTCTTTTTGATATTTTAGTTACATAGGTATTTATTTTTTTAGTTGAAGGAGGTGAAGAAATAAATGGCAACAGCAAAAAAGAAGGTAGTTAAAAAGAAGGTAGTAAAGAAGAAACCAGCCAAGAAGAAGGTAGCCAAGAAGAAACCGGCAAAGAAGGTAAATAAATCAACGAAGGCCAAGAAGAAGCTTTCACGTTATTGCCGCTCAGGAAGAGTTCTCTGGTAATAACCAACTAACCGCTATAAAAAATGAATTTTTGGAGAAAAATATTTTTCTCTAAAAATGCTTTTTTATTTTTCGTTTTTAAGTGAACAGAAAAAAATCACCTATCTTATCCGCGAGGATGTCTACTCGGCTACCCACAGGGATGTCTACTCGGCTACCCGTATACCTTTTTAAAAGACTTGACAGGTATATTGCTCTCTCAACCTCTACAGGAGATTTCTATGATGTAGATAGAAATTTGTACTTTGCGCTGTCTAGGTTAAACGAAAAGCTATCTGGCTTCCCAAGTTTTAAGATTACCAGGAAGACCTATCAAAACACAGCACGTGCCCTTAAGATACCTACATCTACAATAAAACTTTTCCCCCTTTTGCAAAATAACAAACTTGAAAAAGAGTTTAGACAAATCCCCACCAATATCACAGATTTAACCTTAAATATAACCTCTGATTGCAACCTTAAATGCATATATTGTTGGAATGAACAGGGTCAGTATTCCAATACAGGTTTTCAAAAAGGTAGGCAAAATGCCCTAACAAGTACTAACAAGAATAAGGATATGCCGCTGGAGGTGGCCAAGAAGGCGGTAGACTTACTTGTTAGATTATGCGGAGAGGACAGAAATCTTGTAGTTGATTTTTATGGTGGAGAGCCCTTATTAAATTTAGACACCCTTTTTGGAACCGTTGATTATTGCAGGCAAAATGAGCGAAAGTGGAATGCAAGCTTCCATTTTCTTTTGGCCACAAACGGTACCGTTCTTACAAAGACACTTGCCGATAGATTGATGAGCAAGGGGGTTCAGATTGCAGTAAGTATTGATGGGCCCAAGCATACCCATGATCACAATCGCCCATTCAAAAACGGAAAGAAGAGTTTTGAAAAAATAGAGTCTAATCTCAAAAATATGCCTTCGGCTGTTCGCAAAAGACTTGTTGGGCGAACTACAGTAACACCGTTTAATCCTGACATGGTTAGCCTTTATGGCAATTTGAGGGATTTGGGCTTTGAGCGTATTGAGCTTTTTGAGAGCGAGGATGCCTGCCATAGAATTACCCCCGAGAGAGAATCGGTGTTTTTTAATACAATGGCGCAATATAAGAGACTCCACAGGGAATATGAGAGGCTTGCAAAACTGTATTTAAGGGAGATCATAGAAGGGAAGCTTGACTATAGAAAGACATTCTTCAACAGATTCTTCAAATTAATGCAACGCTTATATTACAATCATGAAGTTGCAGGCGGTTGCCCTGCAGCAAAGGGCCAAATTGCCGTATCCTCCAATGGGGATGTTTACCCATGTACTTCGTTTCTTGGGATAAGCAAGTTTAAACTCGGCAATGTAACGACAGGCCTTAGTAAAAAAAGATATAATGAGTTTAGTCAGAGCATAAACAGGCGTTTTGATAATTGTAGAAAGTGTTCTGTCTTTAGTATTTGCCGTACCACAGGTTCATGCCTCAATATGAACTATTATTTCAATAAGGATGAAGCGCTGCCATACCAGAAAAGCTGCAATCTATTCCGTGAAAAATTAAAGCTGGCTATAGCAAGCCTTGCTATTCTAAAGGAAAGAATTCCACGCCGAATCGAAAAACTCTTTGGCTATGACCCCGTTGGAAAAAGGGGAAATGAGCTTTATTAAAAAACCATCTATACCTCATTGGCCATATAAATAACCAAAAGAAAAAAGTTTTTATTTTTCTCTTGACAAATGATACTGATATGGTATCATTTAATCTCAAGGAAAAAAAGGAGGCCTAAAATGTGTATAACGGTTAGGTATATGCTACAGCCCGTTGCTCATTGCAAAGAGGGCTGCAGTACTTTGTCCTGGGTATGACTCTAAACTGCCCCCACACCGGCTTTATAGATAATTATTGGAGAAAAGTTAATAAGAGAAGGAAAAAGCTAAAATGAAGCTGATTACAAGAGATACAGATTATGCGATAAGAGCAGTTTGTTTTATAGCGAAGTCTAAGAGTAAAGTTGTTTCAGCGTCAGAACTGGTTAAACATTTGAAGATACCAAGACCCTTTTTAAGGAAAATATTGCAAGTGTTGAATAAAAAGGGCTTGTTAAAATCACATAAAGGATTAGGAGGGGGATTTAGCTTGAAGGTGGATCCCGGTAAGATCTTTGTGATGGATTTACGCGAGGCCTTTCAGGGAGCGTTCAAGTTAAACGAGTGTTTATTCAAGATGAAAAGGTGTGTTCATACAAGTACATGTAAGCTTAAGAAGAGGCTGGATGGTATAGAGAAAAAGGTTGGAACAAGCTTAAAGGTAATAAGTATAAAATCATTATTGGATTAAAAAAAGGAGATAGTAAAATGAAAGAGCAAGTTTTGAAAGCATTGGAAGCGATAAGACCAGCGCTTCAGGCAGACGGCGGGGATGTGGAACTTGTCGATGTAATTGATGGGGTTGTAAAGGTTAAGTTAAAGGGGGCTTGCGGTGGTTGTCCTATGAGCCAGATGACCCTGACCCATGGCATTGAGAAGGTAGTTTTGAAGGCGGTGCCTGAAGTAAAGCGTGTTGAGGCCGTTTGACATGAAGAGTGCTCTTAAGGACAGGTTGGTAAATGAGATGGAGTTCTACTTTGGCAAGGATACAAGAAGGATAAACCATGCTAAAAGGGTGCTTGGGTTCTGCGATGAGTTGTTAGGGGATAGGGAAAATAGCAGGGGGGTAAATGAGCTGGTGGTAATTGCCGCTGCCGTATTGCACGATATCGGGATACATGCATGTGAAAAAAAATATAACTCAACCCAGGGCCAGCTTCAGGAAAAAGAGAGTCCTCGTATTGCCAAAGCAATTATGGAGAAGCTGAATCTTGAGGAGAGAATAATCAAAGAGGTGTGCGCTATAATAGCGAGCCACCATAGTCCTGGAGAAATAGACTCACAGAATTTTAAGGTATTGTGGGATGCGGATTGGTTGGTTAACCTAAGAGATGAGGTAAATTTGAGCGATAAGGACAATTTAAGCAAAGTTATAAATAAAACTTTTCTTACCAAAAAAGGAAGAAGAATAGCCCAGAGGGTTTACTTAGAGAAAGGAGAATAAAACCATGAAAATGTTTTGTTATCAATGCCAGGAAGCAGCAGGGAATGTAGCCTGTACCGGTAGAGGAGTATGCGGCAAGGATGCTACAACATCGAATCTGCAGGATTTACTTGTTTATGTATTGGCAGGTCTGGCTGTTTATGCCGAAAAGACAGAAGGAAAGCTTAATAAGAAATATGGCATATTCCTCTATAAGGCATTATTTTCCACTATTACCAATGCCAATTTTGATGAAGATAGAATAGTTTCTCTCATAAAGGAAGCGTTGGCATTAAGGGATGAGCTTAGTGTCGAAGGCCAAGATGTGCATGATTCGGCATTGTGGACTGCTAAAGACAAGGAAGGATTTAGCAAAAAAGCAAAAGAGGTTGGTGTTGCAAATTATAGCGATAATGAAAATATTCGCTCTCTAAAGTCGCTTTTATTATATGGCATCAAGGGAATTGCGGCATATGCAGACCATGCGAGCGTTCTTGGTAAGTATAATGAGGAGATATCAAGCTTTCTTATAAAGGCCCTTGCGGCTCTTACAAAGGATTTATCTGCCGATGAGCTTACAGCATTAATCCTTGAGGCAGGCTCTGTAACCGTTAAGACAATGGCGCTGCTTGATGAGGCAAATACGAGCAGCTACGGTCATCCTGAGATCACGAAGGTTAATATTGGTGTTAGAGAAAACCCAGGGATACTGATATCAGGGCACGATCTAAGGGACATAGAAGAACTCCTTGAGCAAACTGAAGACGCAGGGGTTGATGTATATACGCATAGTGAGATGCTGCCCGCTAATTACTACCCTGCCTTTAAGAAATATGAGCATTTTGTGGGTAACTATGGAAGCTCCTGGTGGAGGCAGAATCAGGATTTTGACTCTTTTAATGGACCCATTTTAATGACCACCAATTGCATAGTGCCCGTAAAGGATTCATATAAAAACAGGATCTTTACAACAGGTATGGCGGGCTATCCAGGTGTTAATCATATTCCTGATAGACAGGGTGATAAACCAAAGGATTTTTCGGAGATTATTGAGCTTGCCAAAAAGTGCCCTCCTCCTAGAGAGATCGAGACAGGTGAGATTATAGGTGGGTTTGCCCATAATCAAGTATTAGCTTTGGCGGATAAGGTTATCGAAGCTGTAAAGTCAGGCGCAATAAAGAGGTTTATTGTAATGGCCGGTTGCGATGGTAGGCAACCTTCTAGAAAATATTTTACGGAGGTGGCAGAAGCCTTACCTGAGGGTGCGGTAATTCTTACAGCTGGATGTGCCAAGTACCGGTACAATAAATTGCCTCTTGGCGATATCAACGGTATCCCAAGGGTGCTTGATGCCGGACAGTGTAACGATTGCTATTCACTTGCGGTTGTTGCATTAAAGTTAAAAGAGGTATTCGGGCTGGACGATATAAATAAACTTCCCATATCCTTTGATGTGGCTTGGTATGAACAAAAGGCGGTATGTGTCCTTCTTGCCTTATTGTCATTAGGGATAAAGGGAATTAGACTAGGGCCTACGCTCCCAGCATTTTTATCACCAAACGTTACAAAGGTCTTGGTTGAAAAATTTGACATTAAACCAATTACAAATGTTAATGATGACATAAATGCAATGATGCAGGCGAAAGAAGTAACAGCCTAGACTTCGAATTTGCTTTTGAAAGGGGGTAGTGAAATGAACACTAAATTACAAAAGGCATTTAATG
>CAZOIE010000135.1:0-5106 GCA_964579905.1 uncultured Planctomycetia bacterium | reverse complement strand
AAATAACTGATTTGGTAAGTGGGTTTACAAAGAAGGCAAGGGAAAAAGGATTCTTAGCCCCAGAGGATTTAATCCCAGGAATGACTCAGACCGTAGTTACCGGCGTGACCAATCAAAGACCTTTTAGTCTTAAGGGTGTGAGGATTGTTGAGGGTGGCCTTCGCACAGAGTCACTTTTCAGGGATTTTGATGGTGCTTGGTATCGCCTACATAAAACCGTTCCATTTGATTCTGATGTTGTTATCCTTGTTGGGCCCAGCGGTTCAGGAAAAACCCCTTTACAGAATTATATAGCAGGAAAGCACCCTTCTTCATTTATCGTACCGGAGCTTGTCTCGACAAGGCCCAGGAGAGACGATAATGATGTAAACAAGAAGTTGGTAAGTATAGAGGAATTCAGGGCGATGGAGGCAAGGGGTGAACTGCTTATGGTTCGGGCAAGCCATGGCGATGAAGAAAAGGGTATTGAGCCAGATCTGTACGGTATTCATATAGATGAGATAAGAAGGTGTATGGCAAGCGGTAAGACATTACTTTTTGATACAACCTCTGAGAAAGGCGTTAATAAGATAAAGGAGATATTTTCTCAGGCCAAGGTACTATTGGTTATGCCGGATGCACTTGAAGTAGATGTAGAGCAGTGGGTTGATATTTCCAGAAAGAGAATATCAAAAAGACCAACCTTGACACCAGAGAAGATGCAAGCGCGATTACAGGGTGTAAGGGACCTATATGAGGCGGTTAAGGAAGGTAGGTTAAAGTGTGACTTTAAGAAGGTATATAATAGGGAGCTTCCGGATGATGAGAGAGAAAGAGAAAGGAGTATATTTTCTAAACAGGTCTTTTCTTGGATAAATGTTAATATAGAGCATTTTAATAATATGACACTAAAAGAGGCGAAACATACTCTACAGCAGCTTTCAAGGGGCAGGGGAACCATAGCTGTTGAAGGCGAGCATTATGCGGCAGGTTTTTATAATAATAAAAACGTTATAAATCTGAGAAGAATACACCAAGAATCCGATGTCGAAGGATATATGTTTCTTCTGGTAATAAACGATGAGGATGGCAGGGTGATACAGCTCATACATCCGTGGGAGTCCAGTAAGGTAGTGTTCCCAGAACCAAAGATTGTTGCACGGCTTGCCATAGAGGGGGTTGAGGCTCCTAGTGAAGTAGACCCCGACTATCAGGTTCTTAGTGAACTGCTGGATAGCGGAGATACAGTTCAAGCTGACGGCAATCCTGCTTTTATCCATATAATGGATAGACTAAGAGATGCCTTGGAAGCTTCTGAGGATTCGGTAATAGAGCTGTTAACCCTTTTTAAAGAAATTGTTGAGGGAGGGGATGTAACCGCCGGCAAGACAATGAACCGTAGAGATACACTGATTAATGCATTTAGGGGGTTGAGTCAAGAAGAGGGATGGAGCTTGCTTAAAATTGCACATAAAGATGACCAGCTAAATGAGGCTGATTTTATTGCGGAGATGAAAAGAGTATCTGATCAGCAGAAAGGCCTTGTTGTGGCATCCAAATATGGGGGTTTTTTCGAGACGAAAAGCGTGCCTGATCAGGATGCAGTGCTTTTTGTAGCAGGCAAACATGGGAACATGAAAAACGTGGTAAAGGACCTAGGTAGGATTTGGCGTGATTTTCCTAGGAGCCTTAAGTATTATGATCTGCCGGGTAGCATGGTTATGTTTATGGAGGGAGTTGATGAGAACACCAAGAACAGATTGCATGTAGAGTATATCAATAGGATAAGAGAGTTCTTAGAAAGCATAGAGGAAGGGAAGGTAGATTTGGTAGCCAATGATGGCCTTACCGAATATGAAGCAAAAGCACTTAGGAAGTTTATAAGGCATGTGCGCCTGGTGGCTCTAGAAAAAGAAAAATACGACTCAGATAAGGCGGTCAATGTATTAGGCAATCTCCACAGGCTTGGACGGTTGCTTAATCTAAACTGGGGAGGAATGGCCTTGGTTTCCTTTCAGCGTCATATGGGAGATATGGGATTGGCCTGGGCCTCTGAAGCTCATTATCTAGCGCAGATATATGCCGGACATATAAGCTTGGCATCGCGGGGGGCTATTGAATACAGAACACCCTCAACTCTAACAAATCCAGAGGGTATCGATATCCCATGGAGCAAGATATGTAAAAATAAACATGATATAGCAATAATGATAAATGAGAGGCGTTTTAATAGAGGAGAGGGTCAGAAAAACAGAGCCACAAGCCTTAACTTTGTTAACCAGGTCAGGCTTCCGTGGGTTGAATATTTAAAGAGTGAGGACATTTGGAAACATATACCTCCAGATGAATTTATCAGCCCCGGCAAGTGGGGAGATAGCGATGAAACGGTTATTGGTTCATCGAAGATACAAACCTCCCTTGTTGTCTTAGACTACGATGAGGAAGGTAAAGAGGTAGTGCATTTTATCCGTTTGGAGCAGCCGTTTCCGCTTGAATACAATGATGGCTTAAATATTAGGCCCTTACCTCGACCTCAGGAGTTTACTGCACAAGAGGTAGCGGATTATATAAGAACAGGGGCACGCATGAACACCTCTGTTCATATAAACCGGAATGACGTAGGTGCATCGATACCTTGGCAGCATTCAAAGACATGTGGCAGGGAGCCGACCATTGAGAATGAGCCAAGGGAGTATTTTTGCAAGAGAGACAATTTGCAGGTTGGGTGGCTACCTGATTTTGATATTTTGACATTTGTGGTTGAAGGTAAGAGTCTGGAGGACTTAGATGAGGTCCTTGAAGAGGTAAAGAGGTTATGGGAGACTCTTTATGGAATACCTAATATTAGCGGTGACTTGGTGACCAATGTATTAGCTCCTGGAAAACCGATAAGGGTTTATCTATTGGCCTTGGATGTTAATGTGATATATGGCATGAACTCTGGTGAGCCTATGAGTAAAGAGAAGCAGACCCTGCACCTACCTGCTGAATATCCTACAATACAAAGACCGGCAAGCCATGAAATTGCAAAGACTTATATTTTTGCCAAAAGGGACATTTGGATGACTCAAGAAATGCTTGAAACTATATATAAACGCTTGGGCGTAAAGAAGTATATGATGCGTACCGTCTTTGAGCGGGTTAAGAAAGATATTTTATTGGCTAATCAAGCCAGGCTGACGAAGGAATCTTCCTCTGTTGAGGTGCAGAATGCGGTAATGGGAAGATTAACTCGCCCGAAACTTTCCTTATTGGACCTATGGACCGGAGATGGAGAGTTTCTGCGTGCTGTTGCAAAGTTAAATCAAGAGTCTCAAAAGCTTGTAGGTATTGACCTTGGCCCTGAATCGGAGATTATACAGGATGGAAATACAGAAATTGAGATCAGGAGTTTCAATACGCAAGGAGAGAACTGGCAGCAGGTTATTGAGCAGGATGAGCATGATATTGTGACTTTAAATTATCCGGACTCATCCAAATTAATAGATTTAGTATCGGTATTGGAGCTTGCTGCTCATGGCCTTAAACCGGAGGGTATCTGCTGTGTTGTGCTGGAGCCGGGTGATGAGGTAGAGCGCGTCAAGATAGCAATGGAGGGATTATTTGACAGTGAAAGAATTTACACGGTTGATTTGCCGGAAGAGTGGCCGCGTTCTGAATATTCACTACGTAATATATTGCGTGAAGGGCATAAGATGATAGTAGCAGTTAGGCCTAAAGTTCAGTTAGAACCAACTGCACCAGCGGAGGTTGAGGTACTAGAACCTGAAACCAAAGAGGTAGCCGTTACCACCGTTGTATCCTTTGACTGGAGCGCTTTTCTGCACATATGGAAGAGTGACAGAGGTTTTAAAAAATATGTTTTAGACTTGATGCAGAGAAAAGATATGAGACTTGTCATAAATTCTGAAGGAGATAAGGATTTGATTAGAGAGCGTCTACATGAATATTATAAGGAAATGGGAATTGATTATGAGATGGAGCCTGAGGAAATAGACATTATTACAGTATTCCCTAGAGGAATGCGTAGGCCCGAGAATAAACCACAGGCCCTTAATAATTGGTTAAAGCGTAGAGGTATCAAGCCAACCGTTGTTATACATGTCGATGATTCAGATAAGGATTTAATGGATTTTGGATATTCGTTAGGTTTGTTTAAAGAAGCTGAGGTTACTACCGTTGGAGTATCTTCAAGCGGAGGATACTCACGGCATGAAATAGCGCCTGCAGGTTTTTCAGGTAAATTCGATGATATCTTAAGGAGTTTGTAAGTAATAAAAACTTGAATATATGAAACCTCTTAAAATTAAGCAGCATAAGAGGAGCAGATTTTTATGTCTTTTTTAGAAAGCGCTTTCAAATTTAAATTAAAAATGAATAAGAAAAAGTTTTCTATATTAAAACCCTGTATAAGACTAGCTACCATGCTAGTTTTAGAGTGCTTTATTATTTCCTGCATAGCTCCGAATTATTGCAGCAAGAGTTATAATGTTTTATTTTCCTCTAAAATTTGTAATCTAAATTCTACTCTTAATAGAACCTCTGATTGTCTAGCACCGCCACTTAAAACAAATAAACTGGCTAGAGATGAAGTGAGAGATTTTGTTTTAGCTGCCACAAAGAACGCTGAGGATCTATATACTAGTATGCGAAGAAACGTTAATCCAGATAGAGAGTTTCAGGTATACTTAACGAAATATGTTAAAGAGAGTCTAAAATTTCCAGAATTTCAGCCCATTGCTCAAGAGGTTAGAAATAAATTGCTTGAGCTTGATGATAGGGATAGGCTAGTGGATGCTGCCAATAGAGCTCTGGCAACTATCCCAGAGGGAATTCGTGATATAACAGCAGACATATCTTTAGAAGATGTGGTATCTGTTTTTGGAAATGCATTAACGATAACTATTGCTTTTGAATTAGCTGTAGAACGGGAAGGACCAGATTATTTTATATTACATAAAGATGAGATAGTGGAAGGTTTATTTAATGTCATAGTTCTTGCTAAGGCCTGGAGGGAGGTTCATGAGGCAGAGAAGATTAAGAAAGCTCTTAAAGAATGGATAAATTTTGGCCTGGGCCGTCCAGCGACTACACCGTTAGACTGGCGGAGCATAGAACAGTTTCACA
>CAZOIE010000134.1:0-5113 GCA_964579905.1 uncultured Planctomycetia bacterium | reverse complement strand
TGATCTTGGTATCTTTCTAAATAGACCCTTTACTTTGCTATCGGTAACCTTACTTCCTAAACCCTTGATAACCTTTAATAAACTAGCCGCTGAGATTAAAGAGAAAATAGGTATTCCAACCCAACCCAGCAAATCGAATGTAGGCTCTGGTGCAGCTAGCGCACCTGGAGTTCTTGCGTGGGAAATGCTTATATTAAGGCCCTTTATATTTGACAGTATCCACTCGCCAAATCCAATTGATTCCTTATCGGGCGGTGGTCCACCTGTTGATACAACCATCTGGGGTACGTGAGGAATGTAAGAATCCTGGGATACTTGTTGAGCCCTCTCTTCTTCAGGGTGCTCTAATGGTAAATCAGCGGTTATTTGTTCTGATTGGGATGCTTCTACCGCTTCCTGTGCTATCTGGTGAGTCTCTCCAGGATGAGAAGCAACTAATTGTGGTTTAGTTAATTCTGAGAGAGTTGAAAACCCTTCACCTGTTGCCCAGACTCTAATAATTGGAAATGCAGATGCTCCTAAGATGATAAGAGAGGTAAGTATTGGTATTAATACGCTGGGTTTAAGCTTTATTCGTGTAATGTTGGCAGGGATCATTGAAACTCTTTCTCGGAAGGTTCTTGATTCACCGGGAGAGCGTATAAATAGGGAAAGCCAGTTAAATATAGGTGTTATAACAGGGATGCTCCATGTTACTGACTTAGACAGCATAGTCGCTTCATTTGCCTCATTAACTATATAGGCACTTAAGCTAGCTCCTTTAGAGGCCTTCTTTTTAACAACAGAGTAGATCATGTTTACCATAGCTTTATTGTCATTAAGAGATTTTTCTGTTCCAGAGTAGATTAATGATATTTGTGTTCCAGGTAAAATAAAGTCTAAGTTTGGCGCAAGGTGTGTTTTGATAAATTGCATATCTAAGGAAGATATTTTATTAGCGTTTATCCGGATTATAGCAACCCTCCTATCATGCCGCCCCTCAATTCCAAATGTAACCCATTCAACTGGTGAGATCGCCTCCTTTGGTTTTCTAATCTGTCCTGAAAGATGAAGGTGTGCTCTTGATCCCTTTACAGTCTTTGTCTTAATTTGATAAGCCAGCCCTGTTGGTTTCATTCCAGCTCCACCTACAGCAACCCCTCTGGCCAATTCTCTAACCTCGTCATCGCTAAGCATAGTAACATCGGCTGGTTGTATATCCGATATATTGACAAATAATGGCGGTATATCTTGGGCTGATATTTCAGAATGAACAATCTTAGAATCTTCTTCAGTCAAAAGATTACTATTTATTAAAAGCTGGTTTACAACAGCCAAGGATACATTCGCCATATATCTTCTAAATAACTCAATCTCACCTATCTTAAACTCTCCAAGCACATCTTTACCGGCAAAGCTGGCTAATTCTGAGTCGGTTAATAATGTTGTGGTATCTTCGAGGTAATCTCCTCTAACAGCTGTCATTACTTGCCTTATCATTCTAATTATATTATTCTTATTTTCTTCAGTAATGCTGCTGGCTATATTGGCTCTAAAAAGCGCAAGCGCCACCTGCTCATCAACATCTATGAGTTTTTGCCTGGCCGTTTCCCTTATGAGATTTTCTAGGTAGACTTTAAGTTCATCTGCTGAGTATAGCGAAAGTTCTTTTATAAAATAATCGCTTCTTTGAGAAGCCTGCTGAATTATACCGGTAAATCTTCCACTGCTTATTCTTGACTCACTGCTGGCAACGACCTTAATCTCCTGAGCCTTATTAATGCTGTCTAGAATGGCTTTTCCGTATGTTGTTCCATATAGATTTCCGCTAATTTTTCCTTCTTGGGAGAGTTTTTTGAGTTTTTCTGCAAATGGGTTATCCCTTGTGTATATTTCGGTTTTTAAAACCGGATATATACTTCCCGAGTATCCGGTTGCGCCCATTCGTGCAATTCTTCCAATAAACTGTTTTCTTATGTCTTCTGTCTCAGGTACCTCTGCCTCTATTGCCAATACGTTTTGCTTAGGGCCGATATCAAACCCCCTTGTTGCTCTTGTATTTACTATTGAAACCACTCCCCTGTCACCTGTATACAGCTTAACAAATTCAAGCTCTTCATCCTCAACAGGCTTATAGCTTAAAAGCAGTACTACCTTAATTCCCGCCTTTAACAAATTGTTCATTCTTATTGAATTCTGCTGGAAGGTTAAATCGCTATCATAATTAAATCTGGTATAACCATGCTCCTCTATAAATATTGGGATTAATTCCTGTTCCATAAGATCGATAAATTCTTTTGAGTAGACTCCTACAAAGGATCCGGCCTCATATTCTTCATTATGATCTGCTACCATTTGGGCAATTGCAGGAAGCTGCTCATCAGCATCTAAGTAGAGCTGGGTATCCAGTTCAATAACCGATGGGGGATTATCCTTTGGTAACCTGGCTACCTTTAAGCCGATGGAGTTCCATTCCCGCTCTTGAGCCTTATCACCAATAGTCGCTGAAGCCGCACCTCTATGAGGATACTTTTTGGTAAATTCCTGGTTGGTCATCTGAGTCAGGCGCCTTTGCGACTGGCTAAATTGTAGCATGGACTTTGTTTCAGTTGATACGGAGTTAGACAGCAGTGAAAAGGCTTCAAGCGGTAGCTGCATACTCTCAAGAGTCCTTCCGGTGGCAGGCTGCCCGGATTTTACATCATAGATACTAGCCTTAATGCTTTTAACTGTTTTACCATCCTTTGCTACGTCTTCAAGCTCTTCTAATACAAACTCCAGCTCCCTTATGGTATCAGGGTCCTGGTTAAGTTCTTTTATATCCGTGTTGCTAAAATGGAACCTAACTCTCATGGCCGCCCATAAGAAATGTGCTAGGGTGGGGAGCTCATTAAGTAAAATATATTTATCCTTCTGATTTTTTGGTAAGCCTAGTAGGTCTGCTATAAAAAAATCTCCATTCTCAGTAAGGCTAACCTTCCCCTCCTCAACATCAACCTCGAAATGATCAGACTCCTTCAACCTCGTAACTCCATAGCATATGACAAAAAGAGCTATGCGGTAATCACTAAATAGAAGTCTTATTGTATCGGCAGTATCCCTATCTATTCCACGCAAGCTATCATTCAATACTTGAGTTCCTGAAGTACTCAATGCAAGCCTACCCTTGTCTAGATCAACAACAAAGCTATTCTTTACGTTGCATAGTGCCTTTATAACATTTTCCAGTGCTACAGCGACCCCTGGCGTATTCAGCAGTTTAATAAATTTATCTTCTTTACCCGAACATATGACATGTTGATCAAGTCCAAGGTTGGTTACGTCTGCCTCATCATCAACCGTAGCAAATAGCTCCCTAAACATCCTGTCGGTCTGCTCGTCAAAATTCATAGTGCTTTTTGGCCCAACCGTAATATCGCAACCATATGCACGCTTCACGGGTTCAGAGGCTATATCATCGATTATTTCCTCAGAGACAACCTGTTGCTGCGCTGGATCATAGCTATAGATATAGTTAACCTCCTTATCCTCTCTTGGTATGCCAACAACACCAATAGAGGTATTTAACCATCCTGTTAAAAACTCGGTTATCTCTTTACTTTGCAGGTATGCTAGGTCAGGATTATGGGTAGTAAAATGGCATCCTTTTTCTGCGCGCGAGTAAACATAGGCGCTACTAGCCATAACTAAGGTCTTACCCTCACCTGTGGCCAGCTCTAAAATATATCCCACCAGCTTTTCCCGGATTCCTTTTGGCAGCAATACATCCGACATTTTTCCAGTGTCCGACATAATATCAGTTAGCAATAAGATTGCCAGAATCTGGTTAGGATGAAGGGCAAACCCCTGTTTGCTGTTTACCTCCTCTTGATAAATTTCTGTAACAGCAAGTGCCAGGGAAATGGCTTCAATGCGAATTAATTTAAGATATTCGTCCGGCTCCAATTGTTCCAATCTCCTCTTACTAATTCTTTGACCTTCGGCTAACCTTAGGCTGATTTCCTGCAAAGTGCCGATATCAACTTTTCCATCAATGGTCGCTTGCTCTCTAACATAGGCCTTGAGCTTTTCTTTATCTTTTATCACTCTTGCAATATCCTGCTTGTTTTTAACACTCAAACGGACATACTCTCTCTTTGTAAACCTCAATATCACAGCCTGGTATATACCATAGCCTACAAGAGATATACCTATAATGACTACTATCGGCAAGGAAAGGCTCCCTAATGCCCCTAAAACGCCGGGCAGACCAACTATCCATTTGGCCAGGAGCGCAAAACCACTTACCAATCCAATGGTTATAGTCATAAAGCCAAGGTTTTTTAGCGTAGATGTAACGGAACCAAGCCTATCTTTTTCCTCAATTGAGAATTCAATAGGTCTATTACGTGCCATATCCGCCTGACTATACCTGATTTTGCTATAGGCATCAATTAGAGTGCCAGTAAGAAGCAATAGTGTACTGCCCTTAAATATTCCACCTCCAATACCCATGACAGGTAATCCCAGGTTTTCAACCAAAAGGTCCGGTATAATGGCTATCAAACCAACAATAACTGCACCTATTGCCGCCCTTGGAAGTAGCTTTCTAAAGACGATGAACCTTCCTATGTCCCTTGAACGCACGCCCTTAATTTGCCTGCCCTTTCGTTCTAATGATTCCTGTAGAGTCTGTGGATTAAATTGGCCAAGGGAGGTTCCTATTGTAAATAGAGCTATCAATAGTCCAGTAAGTATTACAGTTGCCATCTGGACAGAGGGCTCACCTACCAATCCCGATAATATAGTATTAACCCTCGAATTAAGGATTGTCAGTAGCACGGTCGTAATCATAATTGCATTAACACCGGTATAGTTTAATTTGAATTTAAGGGATAAATCCTGTTGTTTTTCTTTATCCTTAATGGAAGTTTCCTTAGAAAGATCAAGTATTCCCCTTACTTTAAAAGTAAAGCTTTGTATAAAGAGCGCGGCAATGGTCAACAATATTAAAGGAAGTATAAGAGACGAATTTAAAGTAAATGTCGAAGATGGTGCAGATAATGCACCTTGAAGTATGTTGACGGCTATCAGAACACCGGTTCCATTAGCTATGCCGTATTTATCAATCTTTTCTGTAAAAACAGCTATAATG
>CAZOIE010000133.1:4889-5147 GCA_964579905.1 uncultured Planctomycetia bacterium | reverse complement strand
TCCCTTAACAAGAGAAGCGATATATCTATTTATAGTCCCACCGCTTATAGCCGATATTAGTGTGAGGGTTACAGGTGCTTCTACTACTGCCAAGAGCAATAAACTACCCACTATAGATGATGCACCACCTGGAAGGCTGGCGGCATCGGGAGGAGATAATTGGAAAGAAGTAAATTTGGTCATTAAATCTGTAGCGACTTGAGCACTCTCGGACTGCTGAATAGCTATTTCTGGCAGTGGCGATGAGGCAAGTGAGCT
>CAZOIE010000133.1:0-4879 GCA_964579905.1 uncultured Planctomycetia bacterium | reverse complement strand
AAATGCATTAGAAACATACAAGTAACGGCAATAACAAACATAACTGCAAGGGAAGGTGCAAACACCTTATCAAAACCCATATTATGCCACCAATTAATCTCCCGCTGCTTATTAGCGATATGCTTAAAAAAATCGCTCTGATTTATAGCTTCCTGACAACTCTCTAGGCTATTTGGTTTCTTTCTTTCAATATTAATTAAGAAACCATCTACCACTCTAGTGAGCTTTTCTAAGTCTTCCTTATTAACGGCTGTTAAAGCTGCTTGATTTAAAAGAGCTATAGGGAAGGTAAATTCAGCTTCAGAACTGGCCAAAATCCTGTGAAACCTTTCTTGCAACAGTCTCATATTAAAATCAAACTCTCTATACAATGGCCTATCTCTTGTAACCATTCTCTCCCTTGCTTGATTAATGTTTTTAATAAGAGAGGGGATTATCACCATAAAAGCTATAAGCACCATAACCCCAAAAGGAGGATAGGCTAAAGAAACTTTCAGCAGTAAATAACCTGCAAAGCCCAATGGAAATATAATCCAAACAGAAGAGTTTTGTCTCACTAAAAATGTAAAGTCTGCAAGGAAAGCTGCAAATCTATCATAAGCTGCACTTATCTTCCACCTTAAATTTATGCGGCTCGCTTTATGATCAATCTGATCAATAAACTTTAATGTGCGGAACATATCTAAATACTTAACCTCTACCCCACCATCAATTTTGGCCCTTCGTATGAAGTACACTATCCTATTCTTTACCATTGCAAGCTCATTAATTGTATACGCAGTAGCAATTGCTCTCCTTACAGCCTCAATAACCACATCAATTTCAAAATCTTCAATATCGCGTATAATGCGAGACATCCTTCTAAAATTAGCAGAAAAATTCCCATTTATTAAAACCATATATCTTCGCTCTCTATCTACATTAAGCATCATATTTCTAAGAAGAAACATTATTGAAATAGCTGATAGAGGAACAAGCATTGCGAAAATTATTGGAAGCGGACCTAATTCTATTATCTTTTGTATTTGTGGTAGGAGATACATCATTGAATCGTTAACTACATTAAAATTCTCGATCAGTATAAGTGTAAATAACGCTATAAAGATAATGACAAAAGATGGTATAGCCCAAATATCAAACCCGAGTTTATGCCATAGGCTAAGTTGTTTCTGTCTTTGATTTACTTCATTTCTAACTGCTTCTAATAGCTGTTTATCATACTTTTCCAATCTAGGATTTTTAGACTCTTTAATTTTCTTTATTGCTGAATTTAATACAGAAATCAAACGAGAAAGCTCCCTTGTGTTGGAGGCTATATCAATAGCTCGATGAGCATTTCTTATAGCTAAATCCAACTGTACACTTGGTATTGCTGTATCCCTAATATTGATCAAGAGGCTAAGGGCATTTCTCATCTCTTTAAAATTAAGAGCAAAACTACCGTACTCTTTACTTAATTCTCTGCGGGCATTTTCAGCTCTTAGCCTTTTTATAAACGTATATGCCGCAATCGCTATAATTGCAACTCCCGCAAAAGCTGATAAAAAACCAACCGGCATAAGGTTAGACATGCTACCACCAGTGTCCATTCCAGTACTTGCACTGACAGGCACTGCAAAGACGAGTAAGAGTAATAGTACTGTAGGCACAAGTACCTTTAACCTCTCCAATAATCGCCTTGCTACAACCTGCGGCTTTCTCGCTGTTTTCTTCGCCTCCTGATGTTTGGCTATCTTTAGCTTTTCAATTTCTTCTGCTGCGCGTCTTGCAAAAAATGATTTATCACTGTAACGCTGAAGGTTCGGAAGAAATTCAGCAAGCACACTTAGACGCTCAGGTGCTTGATCCCTCTGCCGTATAAAGCCTAACACAAGCCACCACAGTGCTTCATGGGATACTGAATCCTCCA
This sequence comes from uncultured Planctomycetia bacterium, assembly GCA_964579905.1. GTDB lineage: Bacteria > Omnitrophota > Gorgyraeia > VGKN01 > VGKN01 > CAZOIE01. The sequence continues at coordinate 2,970 of CAZOIE010000133.1, read as the reverse complement.
GGTTTTCACTAAGTATAAATAGGCAATTTCTTATATCGTAAATGCTGCCCTGTTCCACTGAAATATTGATAACCTTTTCCAGTATAGCCTTTGCCGCTGTTGATCCTTTTACTATGTGTGGCCAAAGATGTTCAAGAAAACCAACAAGTAAAGGAATATATTGTGATTTTCTTTGTCCTTGTATCTCAAACGCTAATTTCCACATTATATGATGGGATATTTCAGACTCAATATGGAATAAGCAAAAGTTAATGTAACGTCTGATATCTTCTACATTGCCCTTGGAAACAACAGCAGAAGCAATGCCACCTAAGACCATCTCCACATCTATCGCCTCATCTCCCTTGCCAAATACGGGTGCTATGTGTCCTGCAAGCATCCAAGACTTAAGAGAAGATTCCAAGGTTTTCCAAAAACTATCCTCTAAGAAATCAATAAGGATAGGTATGTGCTCCTGCCTACCGTAATCCTTAATAACCGTGCATATTCTGAACAAAAGCATGTGAGCCTTTTCAGCACCTATCGTAGAACAATATAACTCATAAGATTCAAAATAAGCCTTTACATCTTCTACGCTTCCAAATTTAATAACTTTTTCAACAGATATACGTTGAGATTCTGTAGATTGTACGGTTCCGCGGGTAATGGTAATTGGTGCAGGCGGCATAACAGTAATACCTTCAACGGTTGATTGAAATACTGAAGGTAGCGGGGTTATTTCCACAACTCTGTACCTTGCCTTAGATACCTGTAAGATCTCTTCTATTTGAGGGAGGGTAAGTGGTTGTGATGGGCCTTCAGGTGTTTCAGCTGTTACTTTAGAAGTAGAGTATAATAAAGGAATTTCTTTTTCGCCAATTTGATCAATAGCATCATCTATAAACTCTATCCTGCCTTCTGTAACCTTGAAACCATAATATTGCTTTGTATCCTTTAAAACTAAAGAAAGGATATAAAAACATTCTTTTAAGCTAATTCCTCTGCCATAAATTCCAATATCAACATCAGGATAAATCTGATTAAGAGATAGGCCTACTTTTTCAGCCAATTCTGCTGGGCTTAATTCACTGGATGCCTCTATCTCTGATTCAATAATGCTTATAGCGACTAAGGGGATTAATTTCTGCTTGGCCTCTGTTGAATCTTCTGTTAAAAATGGTGGGACTAATTGTTTGTTGGCTTGTGAATCCATGGCATAAACAGAGCTACTTATGTCAAAAGGGATATCTATAGAGGTAAATAAAAAAACCTCAGCTAGAACTAAGGCAATGAGTCTAATCCATAATTTATTACTTCCTATCTGCCAATCTATCATTTTGGTTTTTCTTTTATCTTCAACTTCTTAACAGTATTTTAAAATGTTGTTATCAAATAGAGAAAAAAAATCCTTTAACGAAACAATCTTAAAAACACATTCTCTTTATTTTTGGACAAATTCAACCAACAGTTCCTTTAATGTTTGCGTCCTCTCTATTGTTGGGGTAGAATCATCCCCCTCTAAAATCGCATTTACCACATCTGCTATGGATGGGACATTATAATCATCTAATAAAGCAGTAACATCTGCTGCTTTATCTGAATCAAGCATATTTAATAAATTCTCGATTACCTCTTCCTTGTCAAGCCCTTCGAAGATATCTAAGGCCCATGTTTTTCTCTCAGGTATTAATTCTGCATCAGGAATACCTAATTCACAAAGCAGCTCAACCACAATATCTTTTATTGCTACAAAATCCGATTTTTCCTTCAATAGCTTAGCAAGTATCCTTGCATCATCTCTATCAACAAGTCCAATAAGCAATAGAGCTGTCAGTTGCAACACTTTATCTAAATCTTCCAAATCTATTTGTTGTTTTATCCACTGAAGCTGGGATTTTAGCATATTAGCCTTTTTTTGTCTTACAATAATACCTTTTACTGTATCCCTTACCCACATAACCGGTACATTAAATATTATCCTTGGTAGAGCGCGTATTAAACCTGCTCTTGTCTCAGCTAAGGTGGCCCTAATATCACCTATACCCTCTAATCCTGCTATCTCATGAGCCAGTGCCTGGGATAAAAATGGTATATCGGTAAGTAGTGCCGGTGCTATTTGAATCTCACCCTTTCCCGCAGACTTTCTTGTTGCTATAGGTGGTGCTCCTGAGATTAACAGTTCGAGCATTGCACCTGATGGACTCAATGTCTCAAACTTCATAGGAACTATCTCAGGAACTTTATCATCCTCAGTAATTCCTAAACTTGTCAACGCCTCTTTTATTTTAATCTTTCCTAATTCGCTAAAGTTATTTCCATCAACATCAATATATTCTCTTACCTCATCATCCATCTTCCTTGTTGCAACCTTAAAATACCTTCTTGCCTCATAAATGAAAGTTCCCATGGTTGCCAGGCCAATAAAAAGAGTAACGAATAGATGGCTTGTTTGTGCGCCTAATTTAATCCTTAATATTACAAACAAAACTGCGGCTAAAGATAATAATAATGGTATATGAGGTTTTACCGTTTCCATAGCGTGCGAATCCATTTCTAACCCATCCTGTGATACTTCAGCACCACTATATCGGGCTGCTTTATGTTCTATATTAGCAATGGCTTCTACTAGCTCCAGATATAAAGGATTATCTACATACCTAGGTATATAGATTTCATGCATCCTTTCAACTTGTCCACCATATACCTTGGGCACATCCTCAAACTCAATTGTCGTTTCGGTAATTACGTCATATCCTGTTCTTTCGCGCGGTGGTGTTCTTTTTAATAAATCTTCGAGTGCCGGAAGAGCAGTTTTGTCGCCGATTTCGACAAGGATTCTTATAGCAGAGGAGCGGACAGAGGAATCACTGTCATCCAAATCATTGATATATCTTCTGACTTTAAGTTCGGTGGTCAAAACGCCTAATTTATCAAGGGCTTCTGCGGCAGAGGAGCGGAGGCGCGGCAACCCTCGCCATATCTGCTGCACCC
>CAZOIE010000132.1:2096-5166 GCA_964579905.1 uncultured Planctomycetia bacterium | reverse complement strand
CAGAAGGTGAATTTGTATTATGGTCTTGTTAAACTCTTATGCTTACGGAACAAAAACCTGATCTTTGATTTTGACGATCAATGCTTTTGGAATTTGGGGCTAACTAGAAAGAGGAAATCAGGAACCCTTAAAAAGTTTGAGTTTTGGAGAAAGGGTATCCAGGATAGAGAGATCCTAAAGCTCTATACTCATGTAATTGCGGGTAACAGTCATCTCGCAAATATAGCCAAAAGGGTAAAGAAGCAGAATGATATTACTGTGATTCCTACTTCAATTGACTGTAAGTTTTATTCCACAAAGAAGAAAACAGATGCTGATCAGTCGGGGCCTATTGTTATAGGATGGTCTGGCTCCGGCGAGAACCATCTTCGGCACCTTAAGATGTTGATTGAGCCACTGGAGAGTTTAAGTAAGAATCACGAGTTTACCTTTAAGTTGATTGGAGCAGCATATTCCAAAAAGATTAGGGCGCTGTTTGATTTTCTGGGTGATAAGTTCGAATGCATAGAATGGGTCGAGATAAAAGAACTACCAAAGATAATACGTTCCTTTGATATCGGGCTGATGCCGTTAAAGGATGATGAGGAATCAAGAGCCAAGTGCGGATTTAAAGCTCTAAAGTATATGGCGTCCGGTGTTCCGACTGTTGCATCAAGCGTTGGTGTTAACTCTGAGATCATAACAGATGGCGTCAATGGTTTTTTGATAAATAGGCAGAGTGAATGGGTTAAAAAACTACCCATTCTTTTAAAAGACAAGAAACTTAGGGAAAAGTTCAGCGTTGAGGGAAGAAAGACAGTCGAAGATTCATATTCTCTTACTAAGACTTCCCAATCGTTCATAGACTTATTGGAAAATATACACAAGGAGAGGGTGTAAAATGATAAATGGTGTAAAATGCATAGAGCTTAAAGCACACGTAGATGATAGGGGGTATCTTATAGAGATACTTCGAAGCAGCGATAAGCATTTCACGAAATTCGGCCAGGTCTATATGGTTGGAGATTTCACAAGAGGTACCATACGGGCCTTTCATAAGCATAATAAGCTGTGGGATTGGTTTTTTATAAGCCATGGGGCGGCCAAATTTGTTTTGGTCGATGATAGGAAAAATAGCAAGACACACTTGAATATAGACACATTTGTAATATCAAGAGCCAATCCGTGCATATTGGTCGTACCGCCAGGGGTATATCACGGCTGGATGTCCCTAGAGGATGATACCCAGATGATAAGTACTGCCAGTGAGGTATACAACAGTAAGAAGCCCGATGAGGTAAGGATATCACCCGATTCCTTTGGTGATGTCTGGACAGTTAAAGGAAGATAAGGAGTAATTTTTTTGAAAATATTGGTTATTGGTGGAGCTGGTTATGTTGGGTCGGTTCTAACAAGAGAGCTGCTCAACCAGGATTTTGAGGTTAGAATACTAGATAATTTGTATTATACCGATATGGGTATAAGCGACATCAAGAGTAATATCGAGCTTGTGGTTGCCGATATGAGGACTGTGGACCCCCGTATATTCGATGGCATTGAAGCGGTAATCAATGTGGGCGGGTTGTCGAACGATCCGCTTGCTGAGAACAATCCAAGGGCTAATTTTGAAATTAATACGCTGGCTACCGAACATACTGCATGGCTTTCAAAGAAGGCAGGAGTTAAGAGGTACGTTTATGCCTCATCATGCTCAATATACGATTTAGGGGTAATAGATTCAGATTATACAAGTTTGGCAACTGAAGAAGAAAGGGTTGATCCGAAGGTTATCTATTCAATCTCTAAATATGAGGCTGAACAAAGGCTGCTTAAGCTAACGGACAGTGATTTTTCACCGATTGTTCTAAGAAAGGGCACAATTTTTGGCTTTTCCCCACGCATGAGATACGATCTTGTCGTAAATACGTTTGTTAAGGATGCACTATCTAAAGATGTAATTACTGTTTTTCATGGCGGAGAGATGTGGAGGCCATTGATTGATATAAAGGATGTGGTTTCAGGTTATATTGGGTGTATTAAGGCTGAAGAATCTGAAGTAAATGGTCAGATATTTAATCTGGCTTATAAGAATTTCAGAATATCAGAGCTTGCACTAAGGGTGCAACAGGCGCTTGAGGAAATCGATATAAAGCCGCAAGTAGTGGTGGACTATAAGGACGGTGGCGTTAGGAACTACAGGGTTTGCAGTAAAAAGATCCAAAAGACCTTGGGAGTAGAACCACAAGTATCGATCACGGAGTCTGTAAAAGATATAGTTTCTAAGATTCAGGAATACGGTTATGTCGATTTCGATGATCCAAAATACTATAATATCCGATGGATGAAATTACTAGAAGCTAAAGAACGAGAGAAGTTTACTTATTCAGCAAAAATTTAAGAGGGTAAAAAGATGAAGATTCTAATTATTGGTGCAGATGGGCAGTTAGGCAGCGATTTGGTCAACGAGTTAAAATCTAACCATCAAGTTACAGCCCTAACCAACAGGGACATAGAGGTTACGGATTTAGTTAGTGTATCAAAGGCTTTTAAAAGATATAAGCCAACTTTAGTCATAAATACCGCCGCCTTCCATAACGTGCCTGCATGTGAAAAGAAAGACAAAAAGGCCTTTAACGTGAATGCGCTTGGAGTTAAGTTTATAGCACAAAACTGTGTTGCTTATGACAGTACCCTAATGCACATAAGTACCGACTATGTCTTCGACGGTAAAAAGAACAAACCTTACAAGGAAGCTGACGTACCCAACCCATTGAATGTATACGGCATAAGTAAATTGATGGGTGAGTTTTATGTGAAGTCCATACTGGATAAATACTATATAGTTAGAACGTCAGGTCTTTATGGGGTTCATAAATGCATAGGTAAGGGAATTAATTTCATAGAGGCGGTGTTAAAACTATCGAAGAAGCAGAAGCAGTTAAAGGTTATTTCAGATGAGATTCTCACCCCGACCTATACATTGGATTTGGCAAGGCAGATTAGAGTCATGATAGGTAAAACAAAAAAGTATGGCATATAGTTTCTTTAGATGAAAATTTTAGAAAGGAGTTTGAGCCAAATTCAGCTCCTT
>CAZOIE010000132.1:0-2086 GCA_964579905.1 uncultured Planctomycetia bacterium | reverse complement strand
AACGAATGAAGGGAGTTGTTCATGGTTTGAGTTTGCCAAAGAGGTATTTAAGTATCTAAAGATCGACGTTGACCTAAAAAAGATCAAACAAAGCGAATATCCCTCCAAGGTAAAGAGGCCTAATTACTCTGTTCTTGATAACGCTAATCTAAAATCTCAAAAATGTAACGTTATGAGAAACTGGAAGGACGCATTACACCGGTATTTAAACGAGGCCAAGAAGCTTAACATTATTTGATAGATGAAGATATTGTTTATAGTGCCATACCCGAAAGAGGGTCAAAGTAGTAGATTTAGAGTTCATCAGTATCTACCGTATTTAAAGGATACTGAGATTAGTTATTCTCTGAGACCTTTTTGCAATAGCTATCTCTATAAGGTTCTGTTTAAAAAAGGATATATCCTAAGAAAGATTATCCTTACGATAATATTTCTCTTAAGGCGAGTCCGGGATATATTTAGCGCGAATTTCTACGACATGGTTTTTATTCATAGAGAGGCTTGCCCCTTTGAGGGAAGTTTCTACGAGGCGCTCTTTAAAAAGTTTGGGAAAAAAGTAGTTTTTGATTTTGATGATTCGATCTTTCTCAAAAAACCAAAAAAGACAAGAGTGGCTGTTAGTATTAGTAACTGTGTGATAGTGGGAAATGAGTTTCTTAAAGAATATGCACTTAAGTACAATACTAATGTTGTGGTGCTCCCAACCTGTATCGATACAAAAAACTATTTTCCGAAAGATAAGCCGAATGAAAAGGAGAGAATTATAATAGGTTGGATGGGAACCACATTTACAGCTATATACCTTGATTTATTAAAAAACGTTTTTAAGATATTGGCAGATAAATATAAAAATGTTGAGTTTAGGATAATAGGTGGTGAGCTTAGAGGAGTAGAAAAGCTTCCTCTTATTACCAAGGAATGGTCTCTGGATGCGGAAATAGAGGAGCTCCAGGATTTTGATATCGGGGTTATGCCGATGTTTGATGATGATATGGCAAAGGGTAAGTGCGCCTTTAAAATAATTGAGTATATGGCAGTAGGGATACCTGCGGTTGCTTCACCAATCGGAATGAATGCAAGTGTTATTGAAGAGGGTAAGGATGGTTTCTTTGCCAGGGATGAGGATGAATGGGTGGATAAACTATCTTTATTGATTGAAAATGAAAAACTTCGACGAGAGTTAGGGAATAATGCACGGCAAAAGGCTCTGGCACAGTACTCGGTTGAAAAAAACAAACAGAGATTTATCGAGATTCTTAAAGGATGTTAAATGAGACCGCAAGAACATAGAACGATCTACGCTTTAGAAGAGAACTATTGGTGGTTTAAGGCCAAACGTCATCTATTGACCAAGACGGTCAAGAATGTCGTAAAGAATCTAAAAGGCGACGTACGTTTGCTTGATGGTGGATGTGGAACTGGTGTGAGCCTAGTTGAACTTAATAGAATTGTTCCTTCAGTTGGTATTGAGAAATTCCAAGAAGGCCTCAAGCTTTGCAAAAAGAGGAATCTTAAGAATTTAATAAGCGCAGAACTTCAAGAATTACCATTTAAAAATGAATCCTTTGATGTTGTCTTGGCGATGGACGCGTTGGACCATGTAGATAATGATGTAGCTGTATTGAAGGAGATGAACAGGATAGCCAAGGAGCAGGGATATTTATTGATTCACGTTCCTGCATTTATGTTTTTATGGAGCGATCATGACGTGGCCGTTGACCATAAGAGAAGATACACCATAAAAGAATTATCAATTAAACTAAAAGAAGCGGACTTCGAGATTAAACATATAAACTACAGGTTGTGTCTCTTTTTCCCGCTTGGCTTTATAAAGTTGATATATATATGGCTCCGGAAGACTATTGCAAAGAAAAAAGAGCCACAAGCTTGCCGACCCAAGGTTGGGAGATTAATCAATGCTTTGCTGTATACCATTGTTAAATGTGAAGATGCCCTGTTAAATTTTATTCGTCTGCCATTTGGATTGTCAGTTTTTTGCATCGCTCAGAAAAAGAAAAGTTAGGACTAGGTATGTGTGGAATTTGTGGAATCGTAAGTGCTGATAAATCATGTAGTTACGATAATA
>CAZOIE010000131.1:0-5168 GCA_964579905.1 uncultured Planctomycetia bacterium | reverse complement strand
TTCAACATGATAGGTCTGCCAACTGAGACAAAGGATGAGGTTTTCGAAACCCTTAAGCTAAATGCCGAGGTTATGCCGGATACTATCAAGGTTATGACTTTTTACCCTTTTACAAATACCCAGATATACGATCTATGTATCAAGCTAGACCTGATAGATTTTAATAAGAAGCGGGAACTCGACAATTACGATAGCTTTACCTGTCTTAATTTCCCTAAAGGATACCAGCTTTTTCTTAAAAAACAGCAAACTGCTTTTAACTGGTATCTTAACGTCTTTTTGAATAACGAATCATCAAAAACATACGAGACCCTTGTCAAGGATATAGAAAGGATGGGTGAGGATGAGTGGTCAGAGTTTGATTTTTATTCAATCGATGAAGAGATCTCAACCAGTATGAGAAAAAAGAATATTCCCCATTATTCGAAATTTGTAAACAGAAGTCTAGCGGTAAAATTTCCAAGTAAACATACTAACCCAGATCCTTTAGTAGAATCTGGTTTTAGAGCGAGGTAGATATGTCAAATAATAATAAGAAGATATCGTTCGTTTTTCCTATTTGTAATGAGGAAAAGAATATTGGACCCTTATATGGACAGATAAAAGAGGTGTGCGCTAAGACGAATATTAACTATGAAATGATATTTGTCGATGATGGCTCCACAGACAAGTCGCTTGATGAGATAAAGGGTTTACGAGCTCAAGATGAAAAGGTCAAATTTTTATCTCTTTCACGCAATTTTGGGCACCAGAACGCCATCTTTGCGGGTATGTCTCATTGCACGGGTGATGCTGTCATTACGATGGACGCAGACCTGCAGCACCCACCGTCTTTAATACCGCAGATGGTGGAGCTGTGGCAAAAAGGGGTTGAGGTTGTATATACCAAGAAAGAGGAGACAAATCTAAAATTCAGGTGGCGTCTTACTATGAAGATGTTCTACTGGCTTTTCTCAAAGATATCTAAATTGAAGCTAGACTTTGGGCAGTCAGACTTCAGGCTCATTGATAAAAAAGTATTAAAGGAAATTTTAAAAATTCCCGAGTATCACAAGTTCCTGCGCGGACAAATAGAGTGGATTGGTTTTAAGCAGGAGGGCTTGACCTATAAGGTTGAGTCAAGGCATAGCGGTGAGTCCAAGTTTTCTTACTGCTCAAGGTTTCCCATAGCGCTTGATGGGATATTCGGATTTTCCAAGTACCCTTTACATCTGATTACAATAATAAGCTGTTTTATGGCCTGTTTCTCATTTTTGTACATGATTATAATTTTCTTAACGTGGGTTGCCCATAAGCTACAAAACTTCAGCGACCTGAATGTTGTACCTGGATGGGCCACAATAGCAATGGGTATGTTTTTCCTAGGCAGCATACAGCTAATCGCAATCGGTGTGCTGGGAGAATATATCAGCAGGACATTTGACCAGACAAAGGGACGACCAATTTACATTGTAAGGGAGAAATCTGATAAAGATGAATGAGTGTTGTGTTTGTAGTAGTGCCAATTCAAAGCCTCTATATCAAGAAATAGCGAAGTGTCAGGGGTGTGGGCATATATTTGCAGATGTAGATCTTTGCAATGAAAATATAGCAGAGATTTATAATAAGGGTTATTTTTTCGGTAATGAGTATAGCAATTACCTGCAAGACGAGAAGGTATTAAAGAAAAACTTCAGACTTCGCTTAAAAGTATTAGAAAACTTTCGCGATAAAGATCACCATAAACACCTTCTTGAGATTGGATCAGCATATGGCTTTTTCCTTAATATGGTCAAGGACCAGTATGAATCTGTATTGGGAATAGATATCTCAAAAGAAGCTGCGCAATACGCACGTGATAAATTAAAGCTGGATGCAATAAACGGTGATTTCTTGAGCCATGATTTTAACACTAAGAAGTTCGATGTTGTATGTATGTGGGATACGGTTGAACACTTAATGAGCCCTCAGCTGTATCTTAAAAAGATCAACTCCCTTATAAAGAGCGGGGCCTTATTGGCAATAACGACAGGGGATATACAAAGCCTCAATGCACGCTTTAGAAAAAACAAGTGGCGAATGATTCATCCACCGTCACATATTCATTATTTCTCAAGAGAAACTTTAGGTAAGTTATTAAATGATAATGGATTTGATATAATCTACGATCGCTACTGTGGCTTTTACCGTAGCGTCGATAATATTGCATATAGAACAATGGTTTTAAATAAGAAATTACCAGGACTCTATAATTTTTTACAAAAACTTGGTTTAACTAAGTTAAATATATACCTAAATCTTTATGACATCAGGTATATTGTAGCCCGTAAACGATAAAAACTCTTAAAGGAGAATGCTATGTGCGGCATTTTTGGACTAGTCTTACAAAGGGAAACGCTAACAAATTATAGCTATGTGCGTCAGGATATGAATTTGTTATTCCAACTTTCGAAGGTGAGGGGGCAGGATTCTTCCGGAATGGCTGTATTTTCCGACGATGAAATCAAAATCCTACGGCAAATGGCAGATCCATCCGTAATGATGAAGAACCCTGGATTTAAGGAAATACTTGAATCAGCATGCAGTAAAGATAGCACAAAATCGCCGCTTATGATAATCGGACAGTGCCGGCTAACAACCGATGGCTCAAGCGCCGTACATGAAAACAACCAGCCGGTTCTCTCTAAGCGTCTTGTCGGTGTTCATAACGGTATTGTTATTAACGCGGATATGCTTGCCAACGAACACAAGGGTGATGAGATTACGGCAGAAGGCGTACTTTCAAAAAGTGATACCAGGTTATTCTTCAGTAAGATAGATGATCTTTATGGGAAGTCCGGGGATCTTACAGGTTCGGTTTCTGAGGTATTTCGTCAAATTAAGGGAACGGCATCTGTTGCACTTCTTTCGGCTCTTGAGAAGAAACTTGTTGTTGGTACAAATACCGGATCTCTTTACTATCTTACCATCCCTGAAACAGGAAATGTCGTATTTGCATCTGAGAAAAACATATTAAGGGATTTTTTAAAAAAGAGTAGTATTTTTAATACTTCAAGTAGTTTACAGGGTATCCTGCATCTTCGACCGGGAAATGGCGTTGAATTTGAGCAAAAAGAAATCAAAGAGTTTAAGTTTAGTGAAAAGCAAATTGAAAAGGATCATGGCACTATCGACAAAAAAGAGACCTTCGCAATTCGTGATGTAAGATCGGATATTTCCAGCCTAAAGCGTTGCACCAGATGTATACTACCAAACACCTATCCCTTTATAGAGTTCGATGATAAAGGGGTATGTAATTTTTGCAACAGACACACAAAGCAGAAGTTTCATGGAGCAGTTGAGCTCGAAAAGCTACTTGATAAGTACCGTTCTAAGGATGGCAGGCCTGATTGCCTGGTTGGACTGAGCGGCGGAAGGGATAGCAGCTATGGCCTGCACATTCTTAAGACAAAATATGGTATGAATCCAATAGCCTATACATATGATTGGGGGCTTACAACGGATACCTCAAGAAGGAACCAAACAAGCGTCTGTGGCAAGCTTGGTATCGAGCATATTATCCGTGCACCGAATATTCAGAGGAAGAGACGCTACATCCGAAAGAATATATACGCATGGCTAAAAAGCCCTCACCTTGGGATGGTTCCATTGTTTATGGCGGGTGATAAGGATTTCTATCACTTTGGCAGACAGCTAAGGCAAGAGATTAATGTTGATTTGACCGTTTTCTGCTCAGGTTACCTATTAGAGCAAAGAGAGTTCTTTGTGGGCTTTTGCGGCGTAAATGAGAATGTAACAAGGACAGCCAGAACATATCACTATAACAATATGGCCAAGATGAAGCTGGCCCTGTGGTACGCTACGCAATACATGAAAAATCCACGGTACATAAATGAATCATTTTTTGACAGCGTAAGGTCATATTTTACTACGTTTCTTTCAAAGGACGACTTCCTATATCTTTATGAGTACCTTCCATGGGAAGAGAAGAAAATGGAAGAGCTGTTAAGAAAAGAGTACGACTGGGAGGACTATAAGGCGTATGGTCCAAACCAGTGGAGAATGGGGGATGGTCAGACTGCCTTTACAAACTATATTTACCATACGGTTGCAGGATTTAGTGAATTTGACAATTTCCGCTCAAATCAAATAAGGGAAGGGTTGCTATCCAGGGATGAGGCTCTAAAGTTGGTTGCAATAGACAATCAGCCAAAATATGAAACCTTAAAATATTTTAGTTACCTTATAGGTTTTAACCTTGACGAGGTACTTGCTCAGATAAACCTAATACCAAAGCTCTATTAATTTAATGAATAAACTGAATTTCAAATCACTGAATATCCTTCTTCTAGCCATTGTTTGTGCTGGAAGTGTGTTGTTGCTACTACCGACCATCAACAACAATGTAGGTGATCCCAATATGATAACCTATTTCAACCACGATGAGGGGTTTCAGATGGATCTTGTCTGGTGCTACTTTACCGGGGAGAAACGGGATAGTTACTATATGGACGTGGATTATGGCGTTGAATTGCTATATATATCGGATCTGGCGCGCTTTGTACTATCAAGATTCATAGATTTTACACCCGGAACCTTTATCCTTTTGATTCGATGGTTCCATATGATCTCATGGGTAGTTGCGCTTATAGCGCTATGGTACTTTGTAGGGTACCATTTTCAAAGAGGATGGCAGCAGATAGTGGTGGTTCTTCTTATGGTGACAAGGCCTGCCTTTGCCTACTTCTCAAATAGCTTGAAGCCAGAACCTTTAGTACTGTTATTTATGATCTTAGGCTTTACCTATATTATGAAGATGCTGGAAAATCCAACATTCAAAAATCTTACTCTATCTGTATTATGTGCTTCTGTTGCATTTATGATAAAGTTCTCGGGTGTTTTTCTTCTTCCGGCGATAGTTGCTGCCATGTTTTTTGCTCAAGAGGCTCACAAAGAGACTAAGAAGGAGGTGTTCCCACGCCTTAAACTCTCATGGATCTTAGAGCTCCTAATAGGCATATCCTTAATTTTGTTACCATTTTTGTTTATTTTCTATTATGTTCGTAAAACGACAGGGCTTACCTATTACCAGGAGTTTGGTCTTATGCAGAGCTTCTTAAATAACAAGGGAGCCATACTCATACTTGGCGTTGGGCTAATCTCTATGATTATTTCTCTAGCATTGTTTT
>CAZOIE010000130.1:0-5182 GCA_964579905.1 uncultured Planctomycetia bacterium | reverse complement strand
CGTTAGGGTGCCTGTGCCCGTTAGGGTGCCTGTGCCCGTTAGGGTGCCTGTGCCCGTTAGGGTGCTTGTGCCCGTTAGGGTGCTTGTGCCCTTAGCCAATAAAATCGGAAATATATGATGAGACGATTTGTATTTATTATTGCTGAATGGGATTTTAATCTGAGGTATATTCTTTAGCTTCTCTTTATATAGAGCAACCAGGTTGCGTCTAAGTGTATTGTTGCGTTGTAATTTTTTAAGCTGGACCAGGCCCATTGCTGAGCGCATCTCATCTATACGGTAATTAAAGCCAAGTTCAACTACGTCATAATTAAAGGCACGTCCACGATGACGATCCAGTGTCAAAGAAGTCATGCCGTGTGAACGCATATTCCTGATTCTTTTTGCCAGCTTATCATTATTGGTAACCAGCATACCGCCCTCTGCTGTCGTCATATTCTTATTTGAGAAGAAGCTAAAGCAGCCTACATCACCTATTGTTCCGCATTTTTTTCCCTTATACATAGCACCGATGGCATGCGCACTATCCTCGATAACCTTAAGCTTGTATCTCTTGGCTATCTGCATGATCTTGTCCATATCGCATGGAAATCCCCCGTAATGCATAACAGAAATAGCCTTGGTCTTTTTTGTGATCTTTTTCTCGATATCGGTGGGGGAAACAGTGAAATTATCTAAAGCGGTAATATCGGCAAATACGACCTTGGCGCCTGTGTATAGAATTGAATTTGCCCCTGCAACAAATGTTAAGGAGGGGCATATTACCTCATCCCCTTTGGTTATGCCTAATGCCATATTGGCAAGATGTAAAGCAGCAGTACAGCTTGAAACTGCAATAGCGTGCTTAGTACCTAAAAACTTGGCAAATCTATTTTCAAACTCCTGGGTTATATCTCCCATAGTAACCCAGCCGGAGTTTATTACGCCACTTACGGCACTTACTTCCTTCTCATCAAACCTTATATCTGCTAATGGTATCTTCCACATAATAATTTATGAGTTTATAGTTACGGGTAATAGCTTGTTCCTTAGGTTTTCAAACTCTTTCTGGGCCTTTGAAAAATCTTCATGGTTACCAAGGTCAAACCAAAAATCCTCACTCGGATAGACAACAACCTTCTCCTTATTTTCCAATAGGCGTTGGACCAGATGAGGAAAATCCAAATACGTATCGCCCTGCTGGATATATTCCAGGGCTTTTGGCTCATACACATAAATACCCATGCTAACACTGTAGGTCTTCTCAGGCTTCTCTAGATAGGATATAAGTTGGTTATCGCTATCTGCTTCCATCACACCAAGGTCAATCTTTATACGCTTCTTATGCATTGCTATAGTAAGGATTCCGCCATGCTGCTTATGATAATCAATCAGTTCGTTATAATTGAGAGTTGTTAACAGATCACCGTTCATAACAAGGAAGGTTTCATTTAGATCAGGCACCAAGCGAAGTGAACCGGCGGTTCCGGTGGGCTCTTCTTCTCTAACGTACTCGATATTTACATCTTTAAAATCCTGTTTCCTACTATCAACATATGCTTTGGTCAATTCAGATAGATACCCTGTTGTCAATACGATATCCTTTAACCCGTGATGTGCAAGCTGATGAATAATGATATCAAGTATCGGTCTTTCTCCTATAGGTGCCAGCGGCTTTGGAATTACTATAGAATATGGTTCTATTCTGGTACCTTTCCCACCTGCTAAAATAATTGTCTTCATAACACTCTTTCTCCATTACGTAAATGTTCTATTATTTCATCGATTCCATCCTGTAAAGTTTTGGATGGTTCAAAATTTAAAATATTTGCTATTCTTTCAAAGCTAACCTTATAATCTCTCGGATCCTCATCCTTGTGCACAAAACGAAGTCTCATGCCGGGAATACGTTTCTTGATCAATTCGACAATTGTCTTTTTCTGATAATTTTCCTTTGTGTGCCCAACGTTAAAAACTTGGTTTTCTATAAGTTTCTTATCTGCCTCTAAGGCACAGATGCACGCCTGTGATATATCTTCCACATGGCAATACGGCCTCCAGAAACTCTCGCCATAAACCACCAACTCCTCATCAAGCACAGCAGCTTTGACAAATTCATTAAGGGTCAGGTCAAAGCGCATACGTGGAGAGTTGCCATATGCCGTGGCAAACCTGAGCGAGGTTGAGCTCATATGATTAGATTGGGACTCAAGGAGATATTTCTCAAATCTAACTTTAAGCCGAGCATATAAGGATATAGGATTTAAAGCTCCCGTTTCATCTATATGGTAATCGGTATCGGACATTTTACCGTAATTGCTGCAGGTGGAGGCAAAGATAAATCTTTCAGTCTTCATATCGCTTGCTTTATCAAATAGGCTTTTTGAGGCTATCCAATTGACCTCCTCGGCAAGCTCAGGTTCCTTTTTGCATGCAGGATCACCTACTATGGCCGCTAAATGTATAACAGCACTTATACCCTCAAGCGCCTTATTTTGAACATCTTCTTGCCTTAAGTCACCTTCAAGAAGTTCAAACTGAGGATTTGAATATAGTGGTGAGATCGCCTTATCAGTCCACAGAAGCGCATCGGCTATGCGGACAATGTAACCCTTCTGAATTAGCTTTCTAATAAGAACAGAGCCTATATATCCGGCGCCACCTGTAATTAGTATTTTCTTCTTTGCAGATGTCATGGCTATTTAAACCTTTACGGGCTCTCTTTTGTTTTTTCGTTTAGTTTTAGTCTTAAGCATGCCCTTAACCAGTTGCGAATTAAGCATATTAAACATAAACTGTAACTTCCCATGAAACTGTCTTAGATCATCAAGTTTCTGCTCAAATACCTTTTTGGAAGCAATATCTTCTTCGCTTTGAAAATTTGTCTTTCTTAGGGCTTCACTTGTTGAGTCAAGCATGTCCTCTATCTCAGATAATCTTCCCTGTGCCATTGACTTAACCCTGTCCATGATAACTTTGGAGATATTCTGTTCTGCCTCATAGTAGTCTCTTCTTGAACCCTTGACCCAGACCTTGCGAACAACACCGTACCTCTCCAGTGCTCGTATATTAACGCTAACACTTCCCTTGCTTATCTTAAGCCTATTCAGCATATCGGTAAGGGACATCGGCTTATTATTCATATATAGCACCGCATAAAGCTGTGCCATGATGTTATTAAGTCCAAATTTCCCACAAATCTGGTTAATTTTATCCAAAAGGATGTCCTGTGCAGTGATTAGATTGGTTTCTTTCATGGTAACCCCCTATTTCTTATATATTTAACGTTTAGAATGTTCTAAACGATTATACAACTCCTTTAGTAAATGTCAACTTTATTTATTATAATTATTATTAATAGGAAAGGTTAAACTGTAGGTTTTTTGAGGCTGTTTACCTTCGAAATAGCTTCTTATATATGCCATATCGAAGCCTGTTTAAAGGCGATTGGATATTGGCGCGTGACCACTTGTGGGCCTTTTTGAAATCTATCCTTTCTAACTCGTGGAAGAAATCTTCATATGCTATCCTTAATCTACCATCTTGCCCCTCCGCTCTTCTTATTTGCCAGTCGCCGCTTGAGATATCTTTGACCGATGCGACATTGCCATCTTTACAGGTGAAATATACGCCGTAATATGGATCAAACAAGCTCCACTTACCGTTTAACTTAGTAAATGCCATAGGAACTTTAGAGCCTGGGTCCCTTTCGCTCTCAAGTCGCATAAAGAATGCCTTTAATCCTGCATAGTTACAAAGCGTGGTAAAAACATCGCTGAATTGATCATGAGTTCCGTAACCGCGTATGATAATATGCCAAACATGATCATCAACAGCTCTAAGCTCCCTTGGTTGTTTTTTAAGGTTGCTTATTGTCCAATCAAAAAGAGCCATTGCCTTTTCATCGTCGGTAGTTTTCTTATCAATAATTCTTTTTGTGAGCCATTTATAGCCATAGTGGCGGTTGTAGAAATTCAGCATCTTAAGATACAATGGAATCCTTATTGTCTGTAGCTTATAATCGATCCCCTGCTTTGTGGTAACCTCTTTATTAAGTAGCAGACCTAGAGAAATTAACACTACCAAAATTATACTAAGAACTATGATTGCTTTTTTCTTAATCTTCATAATCAATCCATAAATTTTTTATGCCACAATTCAAGCATTAGCAGTGTCCATATCTGAAAACTATTATCCTGCCTATATCCTATATGGGACTCCACCATCTTTTTTACGGCATCAGGATTAAAATAACCCCTTTTAAGGAATGTCTCGCTTAAAAGGTTATCACAAACAAAATCTTTTAATTCGCCCCTAAACCACTTGGCCAAAGGAACTCCAAACCCTTTCTTGGCTCTATAGATATTCTCTCTTGGTATTATATCCTTAGCGATCTCTTTTAATAGATATTTATGTATATTGCCCCTTAATTTCAAGCTGGAAGGTAGCGAAGCAACATATTCCATAAGCCTGTGATCAAGTAGCGGTGAACGAGCCTCAAGGGCATTTGCCATGCTTGCAATATCTACCTTCACCAATAAGTCGTATGGTAGGTATGTTAATGTATCTAATAATTGAAGGCGGTCAATTATATCAAGCTCCTTTGCGCTATTAAGCGATGTTTCAAAAAACTCATCAACATTAATCCTCGTCGATAAATCCATAAAATCCTTAGAAAAAATACTCTTTTTTTGCTCATCGTCAAACATTCCAATCCACTTAGTATAACGCTTATGCGCCGGTAAATCGACAGCACTTAAGAAACGTCTAATCCTATTGGCCTTGCTCCTTGAATTTCTTGCGCCTTTAAGCGCAATCTTTGCAAGCTGTGAAATTGAACTTCTGAAAACCTTGGGGATTATATCTAACTTATTACAATAGTTCATTGCCCTGTATCTTTCATAACCGGCAAAAAGCTCATCGCCACCATCACCGTTTAGAACCACCGTTACGAACTCCCGGCTCAGTTTTGACACATAGTATGTGGGGATATTCGATGAATCCGCATATGGCTCACCGTAACGCTCAATGAGTATTGGAAGCACCTCAAGTGCCTTTGGTTTTACCATGAACTCTTTATGATCTGTATTAAAGCGCTCTGCAACCTTTCTGGCAAACTTGAGTTCATTATAGTCCGCCTCATCGAATCCAATCGAAAAGGTCTTTATTTTTTGACTGTATACCTTTGACATGAGGCCAACAA
>CAZOIE010000129.1:0-5220 GCA_964579905.1 uncultured Planctomycetia bacterium | reverse complement strand
AATAGTGTAAAGATTATATCTCATAAAAGATAAAACTCAAGTAAATTCTGCCAAAATAATACATAGAACTTGGATTCGGTATCTATTACCCTAAATAAAGGTATGCTTAGGAAATACCTTTAACCATCCAATATTTCTCTTGACATTACCCAAAAAATAATACATACTAGTTGGTATGTTAAATAAAGCGGCTACAAAAACACGGAATATAATACTAGAAAGAGCGTTTCACATAATCCATCGCAAGGGATACCGTTCAACCGGATTAAGTGAAATTCTAAAACATACAAAGCTTACCAAGGGAGCATTCTATTACCACTTCCCTACCAAAAAGGCTTTGGGTTACGCTATTATAGAAGAATTGCTCAATCCGATGACCGAGGTGATATGGCTTAATCCCCTAAAAAACACTAAGGATCCCATTAAATCCATTAAAACAATACTGCGGACAACAAAGACGGATAAGGATTCTGTTCTTCTGGGTTGTCCTTTAAACAACCTTGCTGTCGAGATGGCCCCAATAGATGAGGGCTTTAGAATGCGTCTTGAGAAGGTGTATGAGAAATGGATAGCGGGATTCGCCAATGCTCTTATCTTGGGTCAGAAAAATAATAAGGTGTCAAAAAAGATATCTCCCCGTAAAGCAGCATCATTCATTGTTGCTTCTATGGCGGGTTGTCGGAGTATTGCAAAAAATACCAAAAGCCAAAAAACCCTATTATCCTGCGGTAGGCAGCTGGAAAGGTACCTTGATACCCTAAAACCATAATATTTTTTTAAACAGTAAGATACCGTACGGTCGGTATCTAAAAAAGGAGGCTTAAATGAAAAAGGTCGGTCTGTTAACTTGCTCCAATACAACCAAGGACTTGGAATGCTCGTCACATTTCTGCTTGAAGGCAATAAATGAAGGGCTCGATGCATTCAGTGCTTATACCGCAGAAGGCGGGACGCAACTAGAAGGAATAATCAGTTGCGCTGGATGCCCAACAGCTCTGGCTCCGGAAAAAATCGTATCACGAGTACGCTCCCTTATTAATTCAGGGGTTGAAACCATACACTTCTCAAGCTGTATGCTTGCTATCTGTCCTTTCATTAACAAATACAAGCAAGTTCTTGAGCAAACTTTCCCTGACCTTACATTCGTAATAGGTTCTCACGGATCTCCCGACAACGTTGAATATGTAAATATGTTCAAAAACGGGGTTAAATCAATGCTTAGTCAACAGCAAATGACTATTGGAGATATGATCAAGCAGGTAAGGGAGCAGGAAATGGCAGAGAAATAGTACCCTAGTAAAAAATGGAGGTTGAGTCTCTCCTTCGCCTTTTATCCAATAATGCGTAAGGCAAAATATGGAACAATGTTCAATATAAATACGGCTATTTTGAAGAATGCTACTTCGGCGTGAAGAAGGCGGTAAGCTATTTCTCTGCGACAACAAGCATTTCGAAATCTTCCGGAGTTAATTTATCTTTTCTTGAGAATGCTCCCAGTTTTGCTCCAAAAATATCTATTTTTTTATATCCAAGCGTCTTTAGGAGCCAAGTTATTTCACTTGGCACATAATAACGTTCATTGCATTTTAGTTCTTTTTTATTTCCTATATCATCCTCGAATACGGCAGCGTTGTGGTCGCGAAACGTCATCAAATCAAAGGTATTGCTTTTATAGGTCGCATTATCTTCTCCGCCAGCTAACTCACAAAACTTCTCTACAGAATGATATAGCGGAAACAATCCATTTAATGTTGTAAAGATAAGCTTTCCATTACTCTTCAACGCCTTAGTTACATTTTTGAGTATTTCAAAATTCATTTCATCTGTCTCCATTAAAGGAAACCCGCCTTCGCAGAGCATTATCGCTACATCAAATTCACCGTTAAAAGGCAGATTGCGGGCATCGTATCGCTGAAAATCAATTTTCAGATTAAGCTGTCTTGCTTTTTCCTTTGCTCTGGCAAGTTGAGATTCCGACAAATCAACTCCTGTAATGCTATAGCCTCGTTTCGACAACTCTATCGAATGTCTCCCTGTGCCACATCCGACATCAATTATTTCTATCTTTTTGTCATAATTTAATTCTTGTTCAATAAAATCGCATTCTCCAAGCGTTCCCTGAACAAAACACTCCTTATCATATTTCTGTGCATAATTCTCAAATAATGACTCATACCATTGTTTCATTGCTATCCCCTTACCTTCACCAAATGTAATTTAGACAGTTTACAACTGTTATGAAAATATATTGTATCACCGAGAAAAACCCCTTGCAACTTATTTTATTGCAAGGGGTTACAAATAGTGGCTCCCCAAATCGGACGAGTTTCGTAACTTTTTGGAGGAGTTTAGAGATTACTGCACCTCAGAAGAAGCAACAAAATCTTT
This sequence comes from uncultured Planctomycetia bacterium, assembly GCA_964579905.1. Classification (GTDB taxonomy): domain Bacteria; phylum Omnitrophota; class Gorgyraeia; order VGKN01; family VGKN01; genus CAZOIE01. The sequence continues at coordinate 2,832 of CAZOIE010000129.1, read as the reverse complement.
TAAAGTCTTTTATTCTCTAACCATCTAAAAAACAAAAGAATAACCGCTACAAATATCGTTACGACAACCCATTGGTTTACATGCAACATGTCTGGAATACTAACTTTTCCTACACTTGCCCAAGAGAGAATATTATTTTTTATGTAGGGGTATATTTCAGCATATACGGCCGCTCCGAAAAGCATCCCTATCATTCCCCAACCTGCATGCAATCTACCCTCAGCCAAAGCTCCTACCGCTGTTCCAGGACAATAGCCAACTATAGCCCAGCCTATCCCAAACAGTAAACCTCCAATTATCTGAGCAAAAACAAGCGTAGCCTTTAATTTTAAAGAAATTATCCCTAAGCCAGAAAATAAATATATGCCTATCATCCCTACTATAACAGCGGAAAGCATAAATTTGATTATTGTCATATCTTTTAGCAAAAGAAAACCAACTTGTTTTTCAAATCGTAAAACTTGAGTTTTCTGAAGTAGCAAACCGAAAAGAAAGCCAGTGATAATGCCCAACAGTAATTCCATGATTACTCACCTCCCTTATATAAAAGACGAGCGGTAATAATACCACCTATCATAAAACTTATCATTGCAATGAGCCCGCTTAATGCAAGCTGCATCGTTCCGCTTAAGCCGTGTCCACTCGGACAGCCCCCAGCAAGCCTTACGCCAAAAAGGGCAATAAATCCACCGATAAAAGCACCGATAGCTCTTGTTATTGGTTTACTACCGAAGCGCTCCTTCCAAAGAGGAGGTATCTGCTCCAATTCAAAACTCTTACTGAAAAAAGAAGAAGCAAGCGCACCTAAGGCAATCCCCAAAACAAACATCATCTGCCAATCAACCTTAACCTTTTTACTCTGAAAGTATTCATTTTTGGCTACATGTTGAGGCATGACAGATTTCTCAATAAGCCCAGCTACCCTGACAAATGTGGTAGAAGCGCCCAAGTATTTAGGTTTACCGATAAGATTTGTGGAAACAATAACCGAGGCCACGGCTAATAAACCTACTAATGCACCTGCGAGATAAGGATTCCATTTATCTTTGCCCATACAAACCTCCTTTTTATAGTTAAAATTCTATATTGAATTATACTCAAAATGAAAACCCCTTGCAACTTATTTTATTGCAAGGGGTTACAAATAGTGGCTCCCCGCGTAAGTCGATGTTGATAACAAGATCATAAAAACAGGGCCGTCCCCTTTATTTATCAAGTTTACAAATTCTTTTTCTGCCATATAAAAACTTTATCATTTAGCCTTACAACAAAAGGGAGCTTTATACCAATCTCTTCACCTTTCAAGGCCTTCTCCCGTGGTTCATATTCATGCTCCATCCGAGTCACCAAAGCCTTCTTGGCAGGCGTATTTTTACCTATAAAAAGGATGGTATCTCCTTTTTGAAGTGAATGAGTAAGTATCTTTATACGGGCAACACTTATTTTTTTAAAAAAATTTGTTACTTTCCCTATAAAAATCTTTTCATGAGTATGCTCCCCACCCTTACTCATCTCTCTCAAAGGAACGCCGAATGAAAATCCTTTAGAAAAACCTCGGTTATAAACTGACTTCAACTCTTTTTTGAGGTGTTTTTTTATGGCTATTGATAATTTGCCTTCCAATGCCAAATCTATAGCTCTCCTGTAGACAGATGTTACTACTTTTACATATTCAGAGGACTTTATCCTGCCTTCAATCTTAAAGGCGCGTATACCTGCTACGATCAAATCTTCGATAAAATCGATTGAACATAAATCTTTTGGACTTAAAATATAATCTCTGCCCATACAGTAAGAGACTTCCTTGTCTACATCCAGAATATGATATTCCCTCCTACACGGCTGCAGACACTTGCCTTTGTTTGCGGATTTACCAAAAGCATATTCTGACAAAAAGCATCTGCCTGAAATACTTATACACATCGCTCCATGAATAAAAGTCTCTATTTCGCATGTTAAACTATTTTTTGCAATATAATCTGTTATTTCCTTTATGTCTTTTATAGAACATTCTCTGGCGAGAACTATTCTCTTGACTCCCAATTTGGAAAAAAACAAAACCGCTTCTTTGTTTGAAACACTGGCTTGCGTTGAAAGATGAATCCTTAAACCAAGTTTATGCGCTATAGAAAAAACCGCCATATCCCATAAGATCACTGCGTCTATTTTAGCTTTTTTTGCAGCGCTGAGAATCCTTTTTACCTTTATAATTTCTTTATCCATTACTATCGTATTAAGTGCAAGATATCCTCTTTTAGTGTTTGTGTGCAAAAAATCCATAATCTTTGGTAATTCCGTCAGATCAAAATTAGTAGCCAAGTTTCTCATGTTAAGTGTTTTTACTCCAAAATAAACACTATCTGCACCACTTTCCACTGCAGCAATAAGAGAAGGCCAATCTCCTGCAGGAGATACCAATTCAGACTTTGTGATTTTTTTGCTCATAATTATGTTTATTCACAGGAAATGAATGTTTTGCGCTAGATTTTCTTTTGAGAGCGCATATTTTTCTTTATTATACAGTATTGGCAAATGAAAAGCAAAGATGCAAAAATTAGTAAAGTATTAATGGACATAAACAGGTAGGAAATATCTGTAGCTTATTGCAAAATATAAGAGCTATGAAGTGGCTCCCTCAAGAGGATGATTTTCAAAACTTTTTGGATGAGTTTAGGGAATGGTGCTTGGGCGAAGAAGCTAATGAGCTATATAAATAACTTATAGTTAAAAGAACATCCACCGGCTAAGCCGGTGGATGTTTACTAATATGGCCTTGTTTTACTTAAACACTTTTGATGCGCAATTCATAGAAGATGAACGAAAAGTAATTTT
>CAZOIE010000128.1:0-5227 GCA_964579905.1 uncultured Planctomycetia bacterium | reverse complement strand
CAAGGCTTTATTAAGATTTGATCCCCCGCGAGCTTCACCGTGCTTCACCTGTAACCTTGATGTCCTACAGGAAGTTCTCGTTCCTTAGAATGTTTATTTATGATTTATCGCATAGAGATTCAAAATTTACCAGTGAAGCAGGAAGCAGAGCCCTTAGGAAGCGAAATCTTGCAAACGTATCCAGGTGGCTTGATTATGATTACAGAAGCCTTAGCCTTGGAAGGTTTTATTATTGGGATAAAGAATGGGATGAGATTTTCGATTTATTTAAGTCCCTTGATTCTCCTGTAGCAAGGCATGCATTAAAGATGGGTGTAATTTATAAGGTATATACCGAACTTGAGGATGTAGAGGAACAAGATGGGGATCTGTCTAAAGTTATGAAAAGAGCCATCACAGAAATCAATAAGCGAAAACTTCCGCTTCCTATTCGTATGTATTGCACAGAAGCGCTTGTTTGTCTTGCAGCAGTATATATGGATGAGGAGGCAACGCTCCAGAATTATCTTATGGAGAAAGCTGAAAAGGAACTTTCCAAGCAACAGCCGGATAGGCCACTGGGCGTTGAGGCGATAAGGCAGGGTGTAGGTATAGCCTATATTTTTACTCAGGCACAACTAAGACAACTTACCGATCTTTATGATGTTGCTAAGAAATATCCCCATGTTGCCAAGATTGTTATAGGGGAAAATGATGTTGAGGAGTTGGTAAAGGGTGATAGAGCCGTGCCTATAAGGGAATGGTTTAAAAGTGTGGGAGATAAAAGGCTTGCCAAGGCCTGTGGGCTTGATGAACAACGAGTGCCTTTATTTGTCAAGAAGCATAACCTATGGAGGCTTACACCTCATTATTGGGATGGATATGATGACATTCAATCACTTTTAAAGAAGGCAGATGGACATAAGAGTTCTAATGTAGATGTGCAGGAATACATCACCATCTCTCTTAATAATGGCACACTCATGTTTATAGAGATGTTTTTAGGGACGCTAAGTATCTTGCCTGCCACAGAGGAAGGAGTTAAACTACTTAACTCTGGAGGGTCTCTTGCTAGTGATGCCTTTAGAGAAGACACAAATATCCTGGCAAATATCCTATTGGCCATTAGGGACACCATGCCGGTTCGCGAAGTACCTTCAATACCGTTTAAGCTCACCTGTAGAAAGGTAATATATCGTATCATTATTGATTCTGCAGACTTCTTATTTGTACTCCTAAATAAGATTGACCGTACCATTGCAAATAATTTGATAGCGTCAGTATTTATAACATTCATTGCTGAGAGAAAGACGGACTTCTTGTATTTCTTGGTAGATGAGCTATTAGATAAGACAATTGAAATTATAAAGAAGGAAGAGCTTGACTGGCGGGATCCTGAAGGATTTGCCAGTTTCTGGGAAGGTTTGCATTCTAAGGATGATTTAGGTCTCATATATAACTTCAAAGCAGAGGGTGATTTTGCCTATGTTATACATATGCTGTTTGATTTTACATTTAATATTCATGAGGCGTTGGATCTACGTAAATACAACCTCCCCGAGGGTATTGTATGGTTTGAGAACTCAATGTTGCATGCTATAAGCGGCATGGTATGGGAATTTAATGATGAGCCTACAAAAGGGGGCTTTTTGGCATGCGGATGGCTGTTAAATATTATCACGAGATATGTAGGTGGCCGTCCTCGCAAGGCTGCTACAGAGGAATTTGCCAAGGCAAGAGAAAGGGCAGAGCTTGCTGTTAGCAGAATGGCCGAGATAATAGATGAATCAGATGGTGATATGAAGCAAGTAAAGAAGCTTGTTAAAAAGGAGCCTATTGAACTTAAACTTGATGATCTTTTACCTGAGCCTGCAGACAGGGGATGGATTGATGGTATGGAGCTTATATCAAGAATGAAGGTAGGGAGATTACATGGTAGAGCACGTTCAGTTTTCAGGGAATATGCCAATACTCGAGGTAGTAGTGGTAAATCCTCCGCCTTATCCTGGATAAATGTTTTATTGTTTATTCTAATAGTATTCATACCACCATTACTTGGCGCACTTGGTGCGTTCCCATTAGGGTGGAATATTCTAAGCTCAAAAGAAGCAATAATTAGCTATATGAAATTCACAAGCTCACTTGGCTTATTATTGGGATTCCTTCATGAGGCAGGTCATGCAATAGATGTCTTAAGAAAAGGAAAACCCATAGAAATTAGATTCTCTTCCCCCAAAGGAAACCTCATAGAAGAAAAACTTTCCTCCCCCTTTATATCCATTAAAGATTCATCCGGAAAATCAGGCGTTATTACAAGCTTTATATTACTCACCTTAGTTATTATAGTATCCCCTATTATATTTTCTCCTTTTTCAATCTATACAATAAGTGCAATAGCTCTTTCCTTTAGTATGTTACTTTCACCTAGTGATTGGTTTAAAGAGAAAGGATTAAGCGATGTAGAAGAGCAGCTTGCCAAGATAGAGGAGATAGATCCAACTAATCCGCCTAAGAAAATATCCTTAGTTACCCACAAGAACTTTGAGTTTGTGGTAGAACTGACAGATATCCGTGAATTTTTGCCGAGTGATGGGGCAACAAATTATTATACACTGCGGCTTCCGAACGGAAGAAAGATAGGCGATGATAGGGTTCATTATAATAAAGGAAAGAAGAAGTTATTATTTGGGGGTTGGGATAAAAAGGGACTTCCTAAAAGAAGGAACAAAAAATTCAGAAGAAAGGGGGTTATGACCACATTACATAGGTTCTTTGCCAGTAGCTTCCCGGAACATGAGGTTAGTGTTTCCAGGGTAGTAAGCAAGGCATTAAGGGATATTGTGTTTCCTAGAGTCTTGGAAAATATGGAGATTTCCCAGCACGAAGACCATAGGCTTCACAGGTCATATTATACAAAAGGAAGACCCATAGTATATAACATAAGCGGTACATATCCCGAAGAGCCAGGGCTTATAGAGTTTTTGAAGGTTAATCTTTGTAGAAGGGTTTTATTTGATGTAGACGCAAGCTATTCCAGGGAGGCCAAAGAAAGAGTTGTAGAGTTATTGCAGGATATAGATACAGAAGAATCAAGAGCTCTATTACGTGAAACTTCACAGATTAAAGAGCCTTTCACCATAAATCTCTCTGAGATTTTTAGATCCTATAGACCTTCGCTAATGACAACCTTTAAGAAATCCATAGCAGTGTTATCGATTACTGCAGTTGTATTTGTTTTTGGAGGTATTTGTTTTCTTGTATATCCGCCTGTTATTGATACGTTGCTGGGATTGGATTGGGATAGTTTTGTTGGTAGGGGGGTGATATTAAGTATCTTTGTTATGGCGTTACCCGCGATGCTTTTTTCCTTAATTGGTCAGAAAAGAGCTAGACTTACCTACCTTACTCAACCATTACAGATTAGCTTATTTGATAAGGTGGGTATAGTTGTTTCAATAGCATCAATCATAAACTGGCTTAATTTTGCCGTTATTATGACAGATTCAAATGGATATTTAAAGACCCTTGCTGTTCCGATTGGGCTGGGATTGTATTTAGGTGGTTTTTGCGCAAGCGCTTTAGCAAGGTTTAATGAAGAGTTTACAGAGACTAAAGATGCAGTAATTAGAAAGTCTCTTTTTGCGCAGCTTGCAGGCATGGCAATCCTTTTATTCTTTGCCGGACATTTTTTTGGACCAGCTTTAGATTTAAATCCCTATGTAGGCGGAGCGCTTGGAATTAGCATTGGGTTTATTATGGCCTGTGTTCATTTAAGTGAGAATGAAGCATCAAGACCTGGCCTGTTTTCTAGTGAGCCTAGAAATAGTTTTCTAGATGTATTTGCTAGGCTTAGCTGGCTGATTATATCATTTGTTGTACTGGTCATGGCTACAGGTTTACCGGCTAATATCTTTGGTTTACTCTCAAAGCAATTTTTGCAGCTGGGAGCATTGTTTATAGGTTTTGTGAGTACTTCAAGCGGTGGTATTAAACAAGAGGTAATCAAGGCTATTAATAAAGTAATAGAAACAGAGCCTCATCCCGGCATAAGGGTCACTCTCAAAATTGTATTTGAAGCTCTCATAGGAACCTTTGGATATGACTTTGCCGGAAGGTATCTTGATGCCATAGCTTCTTTATGCAAGGAAAAGATTAAGATCAAGGCCGATGTAAGAGGGCGCTTCTGTAGGGAGTTTATACCACTTTTGAATGAGGTTTCAGGACATGATAATATTGTAGGAGCGCTCATTGAACATGCCAATCTCATATGTTTAAGTGATTCCTCATTCGGGAGTTTTAAAAGTAGGTTGTTCCCGAGAATAAAGAGATTTGCTAAAAGTTCTCCTAAGCTTGCCTTGGCTTTAGCAGAGTCATACATCTATTTGGTCAAGCGAGAAGACTATATAGAGGTATTAGTCTGTTTAGATTCTCTTTTAGAACAGTATGCTGCTGATGATTTAGATAAGATAGCTCCAATGGTTTCTTATATGATAGGGGTACCTGAGATTAATGTAGAACATATGGAAAAAATAGCAAGGATTGTTATTTTACTTTTAGAGGATGAGGAGGGTATTGAGCTACTTGCCGATGCCTTAGGCATCAGAAGCAAGGAAATTGATACTTTCAGTGAAGTTATTAAGAAAGTAGTTAAAGTTAATAGAGTAAAAAGATTTGTAACTGCCATTATGGTGGTTAGGTTGAGAGGGTTACTGGATCTTGACGAAAGAACAGAAAAAAGAGAATTTGTGGGAACACTCTCTACTTATATTGTAAGATCCGCTAATGATAGATTTGGATTTTTAGCAAGCTATGGCGGTCCTGAAATGGTAGATTTGGCTAGAGAATGTCTAGCTATAACGGGAGGCAAAGATGTAATTTTAGAGAGCTTCAATGATAACCTACCTATATCAGAATCTGGTACTGCCTTGGAATGTTTAGATGTATTACTCTTTAGAAACATACAAAAAGAAAGAAGGGCTGCAATTAGCAAAAGATTAGAGCATTTTATTGCTCAGCGCAAAGAAACCTCAGCTCTTAGCTGGGTAAATGTAGGTATATTGGGCGTAGTGGTAACTGTAGTAACTGCACTGGGAATCCTTGGGATTTTACCTAAGGAAAGCATAGAGATATTAAACCATAATATAGGTATCTTAGAGTTTATATATTATACGAGTTTCTTGGCAGTTATAGTTCATGAAATAGGCCATTTGATAGATGTAATAAAAAATGGAAGGCCTATAAGATTCAT
>CAZOIE010000127.1:0-5237 GCA_964579905.1 uncultured Planctomycetia bacterium | reverse complement strand
ATTCCTGACTATGAAATTAATAAGAGACCACATTATACGGTTCAGGTAGGCTCCTTTAACCAGAGTGAGAATGCAAGAAAGCTATGCGATGAGCTGCTTGAGAGTGGGCATGATGCATACGTGACAAAATTATATGATGAAAGGGGAACATTTTACAGGGTAAGGGTAGGGCATTTTGAGTCAAGGACAGAAGCACAATACCAAGAGCACACCCTTAAGAAAAAGGGTTATCCTACAAAGATCTGCCCGTAAAAATTTCATATGACTAAAAAGAGAAAGAGCATAATTTTCCTAGTAGGTCCAACAGCAGTTGGTAAGACTGATATATCTATTCGCTTGGCAAAGAGATTAAAGGCTCATATTATCTCCTGTGATTCCATGCAGATTTATGAGGGTATGGATATACTCTCATCAAAACCTTCCCGCAAAATTAGAAAAGAGATTCCCCATTATCTTATAGATATTGTTTCACCAAAGGATGAATATTCATGCGCTCAGTTTACAAGTGACGCTAAAGCAAAGATTGATTACATATTATCATTATCAAAGGTTCCTTTAATAGTAGGCGGAACAGGGCTTTATGTAAAGGCGTTAACAGACGGTATATTTTCTGGACCTGGAAGTGATGAAGGCATAAGAAAAAGACTATATGAAGAAATTGATAAGAATGGTTTGAGCATACTCTATAAAAGACTCAAAAAAATAGATCCCGATATAGCTATGAAGATAAACCCAAATGATGCACGCCGAATTGTAAGAGCGCTTGAAGTATATAAGCTGACCAAAACACCTATATCTAAACTTCAAAAGGAAGCCAAGGGAGTTCTTAAGGGTTATAAGGTCATAATGATAGGCTTAAATAGAGATAGAGAAAAGTTATACAATAGAATAAATACCAGGGTGGATTCTATGTTTGATGAGGGTATAGTAAAGGAGGTAAAGCGTTTAAGTAAGTTAAACTTAAGCAAGAGCGCATCAGGGGCGTTGGGCATAAAGGAGATATCCAGCTTTATAAGTGGAGAGCATGACCTAGATGAAGTAAGAGCGCTTTTAAAGCAAAACACACGCAACTTTGCGAAGAGACAGCTTACTTGGTTTAGGCAGAATAAGAAGATAAAATGGTTTAATATAAAATCAAATGAGAGCCATATCAAAGTAGCAAAAAGGATATATGATCATATTAACAAATTAGGAGTGTAGTTTGGAAAAAGCAGCACTTGTGGTAGCTGATTTTTTTAATGATAAGAAGGATAGTTGGGTATCTGAGGATTATCTGGAAGAACTAAGGTATTTAGTTAACTCATCCGGTGCCAGTTGTGAGTTAGAGTTTGTTTGCAAAAGAGACACTCCAACTCCGAACTATTTTTTAGGGAAGGGAAAGCTTGATGAGATATCGCTTCTGTGTAAAGAAAATGGCATAAACGTCATAGTCTTTAACGACGATCTTAGCGGCACCCAACAGAGGAACCTTGAAGAGATATTGGATATAAAAACCATAGACAGGACTCAGCTTATCCTTGACATATTCGCTCAAAGGGCTATGAGTCTTGAGGGTAGGTTACAGGTAGAGCTTGCTCAGCTTGAGTACCTGATACCAAGGTTAACCGGTATGGGTATAATACTTTCAAGGCTAGGTGGTGGTATCGGGACAAGGGGTCCTGGTGAGCAGAAGTTAGAAGTTGATAAAAGACGGATAGGAAAAAGAATAACAAAGCTTAAGAAAGACTTAAACGAGCAACACAAGGTAAGACAGTTCCAGATAAAAAAAAGAAAAGAGGAATCTATATCAAGCTGTGCGCTTATAGGATATACAAATGCAGGCAAGTCCACCCTTCTTAACAAACTCACCGAATCAGATGTTATAGCAAAAGATCAGATGTTCAGTACCCTTGATCCCATAGCAAGAAGGCTAACGCTTCCTAATAACCAGAAGGTGATACTTACAGATACTGTTGGTTTTTTACATAACCTGCCGCTTCATTTAATCGAGGCTTTTAAGGCAACGCTTGAGGGTGTGAGGAGCGCGGATGTACTTATTCATGTACTTGATGTTAGTAACCCGCTCTTGCAGAAGCAGAATGAGTCTGTATTGGATGTCTTGGATAAGCTTGATAGTTTGAATAAGCCTATAATAAACGTGCTAAATAAAATAGACAAACTCGAGGATAAATCTATTTTAGGCGATATTCAAGCAGATTACAAAAATTCCGTATGCATATCGGCACTTGCAAAAGAAAACCTAAACTTACTTATCGATAAAATAATCTTTCAACTTCAGGGTCTTAGGCATCTTGTTAAGACCTTTATCCCGCATAGCAATATGAAGCTTATTAATATGATATATGAGAACGGAAACGTCCTAAAGAAAGAGTTCGTAGATGATGAGATTTACATAGAAGCTGAGGTTTCAGATAGATTGAAGAATATCATCTGTGAGAAATATAAGTGTAGGTTAGCTCAAAGTGCTAAGCACTAAAAAACTATAACCCTTCCTATAGTAACCTTATATTCTTATTATTTTTATTGAAAGGACATTTTGTATTTGGTATAATTATGGCTCAATTTTAAGGAGGTGTAATGATGTTAAAGGTAAAAAGAGCGCTTATAAGTGTTTCTGACAAGAGTGGACTGGAAGATCTTGTTCGTACACTAGGTAAATTAAATGTTGAGATACTCTCAACCGGGGGTACCGCAAAGCTCATAGAGAGCCTTGGTATACCTGTAAAGCAGGTTAGCGATTATACGGGTTTTCCTGAGATGCTTGATGGAAGAGTTAAGACCCTTCATCCTAAGATTCACGGCGGGCTTCTTGCAAGAAGGGATTTGCCTGAGCATATAAAACAGGTCTTAAAACACAGAATAGGTCTTATAGACATGGTTGTGGTCAACCTTTATCCGTTTGAGAAGGTGGCCTCCAAGAAGGGTGCAAAGCTAGAAGAGGTTATCGAGAACATAGATATAGGCGGCCCATCTATGCTTCGCTCAGCTGCCAAGAACTACAATGCGGTTGCGGTTGTATGCGATAATTCAAAGTATGGCCAAATCATAAAAGAGCTTAAGAAAAACAAGGGTTCTTTATCAGATGGCATATTAAAAGAACTTGCAGCTGATGTATTCGCTAAGACCTCTTCCTATGATAGCGCCATCAGCGGCTTTTTCACAGACAGGGTACTAAGAACCAAGAAGAAAGAGTTTGGTGATAAGGCTGCATGTAGCCTAAATAAGAAGATGGATTTAAGGTATGGAGAAAATCCTCATCAAAAAGCTGCTCTCTATATTGAAAGTGGTGTTGAGGGTACTTCTGTTGCTGGCGCCACACAACTACATGGCAAAGAACTATCCTTTAACAACTTTATTGATATAAACGCAGCATATGAGATTGCAAATGAGTTCACGGAGCCGACCGCAGTAGTAATAAAACATACCAATCCATGCGGTGTTGCCTCAGCAAAGACGTTAGATGTAGCATTTAAAGATGCACTTGCCTGCGATAGCCTATCTGCATTTGGAGGCATTATAGGTTTTAACAGGATTGTTGATAAAAAGACCGCAAGCACTATTTCAAGGAACGGATTTTTTGAATGTATAATAGCACCTGGATTTAAAAAGGATGCTTTGAAAATACTAACTAAGAAGAAGAACTTGAGATTGCTTAAGCTAGATAAGAAAACCGTATCCAAGAAGGATATGGATTTAAAGAAGATCGATGGTGGCGTATTAATTCAGGACAAAGACTCAAGGCAGCTTACTTTAAAGCAGCTTGAGTATGCCACAAAGAAAAAGCCTACAAAATCACAGATCGAGTCGCTTCTGTTTGGCTGGAAGGTAGCAAAGCATGTTAAATCAAACGCCATAGTGCTTACCAAGGGAAAGAAGACCGTAGGTGTAGGCGCAGGGCAGATGAGCAGGGTTGATGCTACCATAGTTGCAATCAGAAAGGCCGGAAAGCGAGCAAAGGATTCTTGCCTTATAAGCGATGCCTTTTTTCCAAAGGCGGACGCCGTAGAGGTTGCAAGTAAGGCAAAGGTTTCTGTAATCATACAGCCAGGTGGCTCATTAGGGGATGAAGAGGTTGTAAAAAAAGCAAATAAGGCAAATATCCCTATGGTGTTTACAAGGATGAGACACTTTAAGCATTAAAGCACTAATGCATTAAGCGCTAAGTAATGAATTACAAGCAGAGCCTAGATTACCTTAACAGCTTTATAGATTATGAAAAGCTTTCCTCGTTCGACTACACCGGTTCCTTCAATTTAAACAGAATAAGAGCGCTACTTAAGAGGCTCGGCAATCCTCACCACAACAAGATAAACTTTATACACATCGCCGGAACCAAGGGGAAGGGCTCAACAGCTTCACTATTATATTCTGTCTTAAAGAACCTTGGCCTAAAAACAGGACTCTACACATCACCACACCTTTTATCATTCAAAGAGAGGATAGCTACCAATAAAGGTTTTATCCAAAATCATGAGTTAGCCCAGATAGTAAGCAGAATAAGGGATTCTCTTGAGCCTATACGAAAGGCTAGGGAGAGTTTCAGTTTCTTTGAAGTATATACGGCATGCGCGCTTCTTTATTTTTACGAGCAGAATGTGGATTTTGCAATACTTGAGACAGGGCTTGGTGGGAGGCTTGATGCGACAAATGTTATTGCAAAGCCCAAGATATCCATAATTACCAGCATAAGCTATGAGCACATGAATATCCTTGGAAGTAGTATTTCTGCCATAGCAAAAGAGAAGGCTGGGATTATAAAGAAAAGTGGAATTGTCGTATCTAGCAGGCAGACCCCAAGGGTAAAAGAGGTAATAAGGGAGCATGCGAGATCAAAGGATGCGGTACTTTTTGAGGTTGGAGAGGATGCGAGGTTTAACCTGCGAGAGAATAAACCTGATTATACATCTTTTGATTATAGCGGTTTGTACAATAACCTAAGAGATGTAAAGGTATCGCTTGGTGGTTTGCATCAGGCATTAAATGCCTCAGCGGTACTTATGGCGCTTGAACTTATGCCAAGCTTTGGAGTTCCTTTTTGTGAATCTAGCGTAAGAAAGGGTTTAAGGAACGCAATATGGCCTGGTAGGTTCCAGCTCCTTAAGAGAGATGGGCTTATATTACTAGATGGTGCCCAAAATGGAGCCTCAGCATCAAACCTTAAGCGCTCAATCAAGGGGATATTTAAAAAGAGACCGGTTTCAGTGATACTCGGGGTGCTTAAACATAAAGATGTTAAG
>CAZOIE010000126.1:0-5368 GCA_964579905.1 uncultured Planctomycetia bacterium | reverse complement strand
CAACTGCTATAAAAAGATGTTCGGTTATTGATTTCCATGGACTTATCTTCTGTTTCCTGGCCATTGTGTAGCTAAAGACACTTAGAAGCGATAACCCCCATACTACACTGATAACGGTAGCAGTTGAAAGCTCAAATATCAGAAGGGGAATAATAAAGGTTGAAGTAAACAGGAATTTAAAAACAAAGGTAGAGATGGTTGCCTCCCAAATCTCTCTGGTTGAGTGTCTCTGCTCTGCTTCTTCAGACATATGAATACCAAGGGCATCGGAAAAGGCATCGGCGATTGCTATAGTTACAACACCACCAATAACCGCAAGTCTAAGGCCGGTACCGGAATTTAGACCTACCAAAAGCCCAAGGGTAGTAATTATTCCTGAGGTTAATCCAAAACTGAAACCTGTCTTTATGGAATGCTTCATATTTAGTTAATATGCGCTCTCTATGTATACTTATATTTATTAAATATTATATAATAAAAGATATGGATTGGGTAGGTTGTTTTTATGCTGTAATGTTTCGCTTATTAAGCTCACTAATCTTAATCAACCTATCAGATATCGAAGATAAGTCTTGCTTATTTAAGCGCCAGGTCCAGTTGTCACCTGAGATTGAAGGCTGATTCATGCGAGCATCTGAGCCAAGTGCTAATAAATCCTGCATAGGCATTATGACCACATTGGAAACGGAGCTCATTGCAAGCTCTATCATCTTCCAGGAAATCTCTTGAGGACTCAACTCCTCCTTAAAGTAGGTATGAAGATTTTTCTTCTCTTCTTCTGTTATATCATTCTCAAACCACCCACGAGTAGTATTATTGTCATGGGTCCCTGTATATAGTACACAGTTTTCAATATGATTATCTGGCATATATGGATTTTGCGAAGCATCCCCTGAGAAGGCAAATAATAAAACCTTCATACCAGGAAGGTTGAGCTTCTCCATCGCCTCTTTAACATCAGGGGTTATTATGCCTAGATCCTCCGCTATTATTGGAAATTCTGGAAAATGTTTATGTAGAGTCTCAAAAAAATCATAAACAGGGGTATTGACCCATCTTCCGTTAATGGCAGTCTTCTCATGAGCCTCAACCTCCCAATAGGCAACCAGTCCACGAAAATGATCAATTCTTACAATATCATAAATATCCAGCACCCTTTTAAACCTTCTAACCCACCAGTCATATCCAGTTTCTTTAAGCATATCCCAGTCATATATAGGATTTCCCCACAGCTGGCCAGTCTCACTAAAATAATCCGGAGGTACCCCGGAAACAACATATGGCTTCCTCTCATTATCTAGCTTAAATATCCCAGGGTGCCTCCAAACATCAACACTGTTGTAATCAACATAGATAGGTAGATCACCTATAATACTTATTGATTTTTCATTGCAGTATTTCTTTAACAGACTCCATTGTCTATCTGCTTCATACTGCACGAACTTGATCATATCGATCTCATCCTGATGAGCCTTGTTGTATTTTTCTAAGGTATTTGGATCTCTATCTCTTAAACCCTCCGGCCACCTGCTCCATAACTTCTCTTTCTGATTATTCCTAATACAGCTAAAGATAGCAAAATCATCAAGCCAGTCGGAGTTCTCTTTACAGAACTTATCATATGTACCCTTATCTTTACGCTTCTTAAAGCGTTCATATGCTATCTTAAGGAGCCTTCCTTTATATTCGCCAGCCATTTGGTAATTTGATCTATCTTGAGAAACCTCAGGTTTTGGAAACAAATCAGACTCATAAAGCAACCCTTCTTTGACTAACAGCTCAGGGCTTATAAAGAGATGGTTATACGCAAATGCTGATATGCTATGATATGGTGAGCTATCATAGATAGTATCTGTAGGATTAAGGGGCAATATTTGCCAAAGACTTTGCTTTGAATTAGAAAGAAAATCGGCAAATTTATACGCCTCAGGACCAAAATCCCCTATAGGGTACTTTGAAGGTAGCGATGATACATGAAGAAGAACACCACTTTGTCTTTTTTTCATCATTATCGTCTTTCTCTGGAAAAAATAGTGCTGATTTAGACATATAGCATATCTTGAAGGATAATATTGTCAAGTAAATTCACTAGACGGTGGGCTTGCGGAAAAAATTAACTACCTAGAAATTCTTTAATCTTTGCTCCAATTTCATCTCTTATCTTTCTAAAAAACTCAATATCCCTATCCTTTGGATCTTCAATGGTCCATTCAATATTCTTCTTGGCAGGAATAAAAGGACATGTGTCATGACAGCCCATTGTAATAACATAATCAAAGGTTTCTTTAGGCAGTTCATTAAAACCCTTAGAGCTATTAGAAGATATATCTATTCCTATCTCCTGCATAACCTTTATAGCATCAGAATTAACCTTCCCAGAAGGTTTAGAACCAGCACTATAAGCTTCTGCTCCATGGTGCCGGGCAAATGCCTCTGCCATCTGGCTACGACAGGAGTTTTCTACGCATACAAAGAGTATATTTCTCATACCTGTTGGTTTATTAGAAATTTAACTTTAGCTTTGTCCCTAAAACATATATATCGTTCCAGGTAGAGCCCTTCTCAGTACTCTCCCAGAGATAAAAGATATCGGCTTTTAGACTCTTAATCAGTTTTAATGCAACACCACCATAAAGCCTGTTACGATTTAACGTCTCTTGATCAAAATCATAAAAAATTTCATCTGCTATATATGGACTTATTTCAAATTTTGTAAATTTAAACGGCGTCTTGATAGTGAATTTATTTCTATAGCGATAGAAGTTATCGGCGTCCTCTCGATTTCTGTATTCCAATCTTCCCCTATTACTCAAACTAAGATCTGAGAGTTTCCATTTAACGGTTGCGTTTAAATGCGGCCTATTCTCTACCTTCCAATCGCTGCTTTTTTCTTCAAAGATATGTCTATAGTTTATACCTAAGTTAAGCCAACTGGCAAGCCCGGAATAGCTTAGGCCCAAGTCTGAGTGTTGATAATAAAAATCCTCGGCATTATCACCAAATCTAAACTCTTCTTCAAGCTTTACCTTTAGGTCTTCATTTACCTTCCATGAAACACTCTCTGTATTCCAGTATTGGAAATCTCCATCATCAAATGCAAATGATAATTGAGTTCCTAGAACAAATATCGCTGTTAATGTAAAAGCAACTATCTTTTTACTAAACATTCTCATCCTCCCTTCTCTTTTCATCAAAGTAATCTAAGTCTGTAACCGGTAAAATTACAGATGTTGCTATATTTGTCAAGTGTGCTGCGATACGTTTAAAATATCTAGCCATTAGCGCAAAACATACGCTTTCATTAACCGATAGATTACTCTTTGCAAGCTTTTGGACAATTTCATCGCAGCGCTTGACTATTTTTCTTTCTATGCCCCATGATTCAGTTGCTTTGTTCTCATCTGATTCAAGAAAAGCCTCTTTCGTTTTATCGAAAAGCTGTGATATCTCCTCTTCTATGCTATCAAATAACTCTAGATACTTAGTCTTATCAATCGGTTTATCCAATAGGTTGTCAATCTCAAAGAAATTTTTGGAATAATCACCTAGCCTTTCTGCATCTTTTACTACACTCATCAAAAGCAAGGATACAGGAACATCAACAGATGGTCTAAGGGCAAGGTGCCCTACTACTCGTCTTCTTATATCTTTCTCTATCTCGTTTACCTTTTTATCAAGTTCATATATTTTCTCTTTTAAATCTGGCTCTTCCTCGTTATATATTACCTTTCTACATACAGAAACAAACATCTGCTGCGTATCCTCAAGCATACTTTTAAATTCTTCAAGTACCTGACTTAAAAAATCCTTTCCTTTCCAAAATTGCAAAAGATTTTTAAACACGATGGCCTCCTTTATTAGTTAAACAGTTTTGAAATTAAAATCATAGACAAGGGCAATAAGAAAAAGACGCTCGTTACATAAATCAACGCATACCTTCTCTTTCTAAAAGCTAAGTCCCCTAGATTTTTAGCTAAATATATAGGTATTCTCCTAAATACCTTAATTGGATGAATACATAGCACTCCTATTAGATTAAATAACAGATGAGCAAAAGCAATAGTAATTGCAGCGGGATTACCTGTTGAAAAAGATGCTAAAATTGCCGTAGCGGTAGTACCAATATTAGCTCCAAGCGTCATAGGAAATGCGGTCTCAACCGTTATAATCCCTGCACCTATTAAAGGAACCAGCAAAGAGGTTGTTATAGAACTACTTTGGACAATAATTGTGAAGATAAGTCCCGCTAGAATTCCCATATATGCTTTTGACTCTATGACATTGTTCAGCATAACCTCGGCCTTTTTAACTACAAGCGATCTCATTATCTTTACAATGAAATATAGCGATAAATACATTATGACAATAGACAAAATTAATATCAGGATATAGCTTATGTTATGATGTAGTTCAAAGGAATTTATAAAAATGTTCTTTATAAATTTAATGGCAGGCTTTGTCATTAACTTAACCGGGCTTGTCATTTTTATACCGCCAAAATGAACGAATAGTCCCGATAAACTGGTAGCGAGTTTCTGCAGGAAACCTGTTGCCAGTTCCAATGGAAACAAAATCGATACACATATCAGGTTAAAAAAGTCATGTACGGTAGCACCGGCTATTGCCCTCTTAAACTCTTCCTTACGCGTGATATGACCTAGGGACACAAGAGTATTGGTTACAGTAGTGCCTATATTTGCTCCCATTATTACCGGAATGGCTCCGCCAATTGTAATAACACCTGATGCTACCATGCCCACTACTATAGAGGTGGTAGTAGATGAGCTTTGAACAAGGCTCGTTGCCAGTATTCCTATAAATAAACCTACAAATGGATTGGCGGTTGTCTGAAGCAGGTTTTCGGCAAAACCCTTTCCAAACCCTTTAAAGGCAGTAGCCATAAGACCGATACTTACCAAAAATACATAGAGAAAAAGTGCTGCTAAGACCATTTTTATAATTCTGTTCTTCATAACTTGAAATCCTCCTTATTTTTTTCACAAACAGGATACAAAATTATTGTGAAGTAAATATGAAGGAAATGTGAAGATTTTGTGAAGACTATTTATGCTTTGGGGAGCGACACTGTTACTTTTGTGCCTTTGTTTATGCGGCTTTCGATAGCGACATTACCTCTGTGGAGAGAAACAATATGTTTTACAATTGCAAGGCCCAGACCGGTACCACCCTCTTGGCGAGAACGTGCTTATCTACTCTATAAAATCTCTCAAAGACTCTGTCTATATGTTCTTCTGGTATGCCAATTCCAGTGTCTTCTATAGTTACCATAAAACTATCTTTTTGTTCAACGGTATTAACTGTAATTTTTCCTTGTTCCTTGGTATACTTAGCTGCATTGTCCATAAGG